>JBDKTZ010000467.1:0-19591 GCA_039679975.1 Prolixibacteraceae bacterium | reverse complement strand
TTGCATTTTCCCTCGGCAGTTCCTTTGCATTTTGCTTTGGTTTGCCCTTTGGCCAACGCTTTGTTTTCTTTGCACGCTGCTTTTGCATCGCAACATTCACTTTTTTTCGTGGCGCAGCATTCACTCTTGACTTTCCCTTTTTCGGCTTTTGCCTGGGGAGCCTGCTGGTCTCCGGTATTGTCACTGGTGGTAGTTACGGTCTGACTGGTGGTTTTTTTCTCTTTCGCCTGTTTCTTTGTTGTTGTAGCAGTTTGAGCACTAACAATTGTTGTGGCAGCCAGTATGGCTAATCCTGAAAGTAAAAGTCTGATTTTCATAAATAAAATATTAAGATTTGTGTTTTTACGGTTTGATCCGGGGTGTGGTGAACCGTTGGATCTTCTTTATTTTCAACTTGTAATCAATTGTCGAATCCGGTTTGTAAATTGGCATCCGGGGATAATAATATCCCGGCGACCCGGCGATCGGCATATTGTCGACAGGACTTCGTTTTTCGGCCAAAAATTGTTGCGGCAACAAGGAATCAGGGTATTGCTTCGGTAACCTGTAACGCGGAATTTTTCTGTAACGAAGCGAATCGCCCGGGTGAAAATGAAAACCGGACTCAGGTGCAGGTTTGATTATAAGAGGCTTTTGAACCATTGAATTCACCGAAGCGGTATCGGTCCCTGACGATCTGTCTTGTTGTGCGACAGCAGGAATAAGGAACAAACCTATAAATGCGAATAGAAAGATGATCCTTTTCATGGCCGGATTAATTGATTTGCAAAATTTATGATTTTCACGAAATAAAACGGCAAAAGGGGAACTGTTAAATAGCATAAATAACAAAGTTTAACATTCTTCCGTTAAGTCGGTTATTCTGCCAATAAATATAAAAATTTCATCTAACCCTCAATTAGTGCGAAATCAGAAACAGTGCGTTAAACAATTTATCCTCCCTCATGTTCAATACTGGAAATTCTTTTATTTGTATCACTAAAGAAATGCGGACAAACAGGATCATCGCTTTATTTTTGAAGTTCGACTGAAATTATTGCTCAATCGCAATTAAAAGCAGATATTAGAGAACTGGATAATACAAAATCAATGAGACAATTTTTAGTTATAGTGACTATTTTCCTGGCCATCGAATATTATTCGTTTGTCGCTTTAAAAACAGCCACCCGTCATTTGAATCAGGGCCTTCATACGTCGTTTTATGTTGTTTATGCTCTGTTAACCGTTGGTATCTTCCTGAGCATTTATTCTTTTTTTCACTGGCGGTCCGGTGCCTGGCCATCGGATATGCTCAAGCTAACCGTAAATTTCTTTATAGGGCTTTTTCTTGGAAAATTGTTGATTGCTGTTGTTATGCTGATCGGCGACATTTTCCTGGTTCTCAGGATGATTTTTAAATTTTTGTTCTCATTCATAGAAGGAAAAGCTGCAATCGTGAAAGAAGGAAGTACCGTAAGCCGGTCTCAGTTTATTTCGCAGGCGGCTTTAATATTGGGAGGGCTGTTAACTTCGGGACTGGCATTTGGAATGACTAACCGGTACCGTTATAAAGTAAGGCGCGAAAGGGTGTCTTTAGAGGGTCTTCCCGGGGCTTTTAAAGGAATGAAAATTGCCCAGATTTCGGATATTCATTCAGGTAGTTTTGATGATGCGGGAGCGGTGGCTGAAGGAGTGGAAGCCATTATGCAGGAGAAGCCTGATTTGATCTTGTTTACCGGTGACCTGGTCAACGATCTGGCAACAGAGATCGTACCCTATATTGATATTTTTAAGAAATTGGAAGCTCCGTTAGGGGTTTATTCCGTATTGGGGAATCATGATTATGGCGATTATGTGCAATGGCCTTCGCAGGAGGCAAAAACGCAAAATCTGGAACAATTAAAGCAGCATCATGCTGAATTAGGCTGGAAATTATTGCTGAATGAACACGTTATTCTGGAGCGGAATCAGGAGAGAATTTCTCTTATAGGCATTGAAAACTGGGGAGCACGGGCCTTCACAAAATACGGTAATTTAAAGAAAGCCGCCTCCGGGCTTGACGCTGCGATTTTTAAGATACTGATGAGCCATGATCCTTCACACTGGGATGCCGAAGTTCGGAAAGATTTTCCGGATATCGCACTTACCCTGAGCGGGCATACACACGGGATGCAATTTGGGATTGAAATCCCGGGATTCAAGTGGAGTCCGGTCCAGTACATGTACAAACAGTGGGCTGGTTTATACCGGGAAGGGAATCAGTATCTCTATGTGAACCGTGGATATGGATTTATTGGTTATCAGGGACGACTGGGAATACTCCCCGAAATCGCCGTCATTGAATTGATCTGATTGGCTCATACATAAACAAACTCGTCATTCCTGAAATCAAAGGCGCCCTTTCGTAAGTTGATGCCATATTCCAGGTAGGCTTTCAGGCAGGCCAGGAAATTAGCCCATCCTTCGGTATTTCCCTTTAACCATTCCGTCCCTGGATACTGGGCACCCAGGCTTTTTTCTGTAACCCGGACTACTGTTTTGCCAGGTTCTTCCCTGGGTGTGAGGCTGATCTCCACGACGTGCCTGTTCTCTGCATAATCCCAGTAGAATGAAATTAATCGGTCCTGTTCAATCTTTCCGGTTTGCACCGGTACGTCCATGTCATACTCGGGAAAGCGCCATACAATTTCTTTTCCTTCTTCCATTCTGCTGCTTCCTTTTGCGATGAAGTAATTTGCCATTCTGCCCGGATCAATAATCGCTTCAAATATTTCATTTGCAGGCTTTAAGATCTGAATTGCTGTGTTGATTTCAAGCATACTCCTTTTGTATTGATTTTTATAATAAACAACATGAAGACTGTTCCTGTTTTGTCAGCTGGTCATGTTTTCCATCAACCTGCTTTTATAAAAAATGAGGACATTAACATCCTTTTATAAACAAATCGCCTTTTATTCCGTTTTTTATAGCAGTCGCGTTTTTAATTCACAGAGTGGAGAATAAAAAATCAGATTATGTCGATAAGAAATGCATGGATCATAGAAGGATGCATATCGTGCGGCTTATGTGAAAGCATTTGTCCCGATGTATTTGAAATGCCCGATCAGGCTGTTGTAAAAGAAGATGCCGATCTGCAGGCAAATGAAGAAGGAATAAAGGACGCCGCCGAAAGTTGTCCTGTTGGGGTGATACGATTTCAAGAATAAATTTATGAACAGAAAAAACGGAAAAGAAGAGATGGATGATATGGAAATGAGGAAATATCTGAGCATCGACGATGACCGCATCAGAAAGATGCTGGAAATCAAGTTTAAAGTTTTTAAAAAGGAAATTACGCCTGACGAGGCCAGGAGACTCGTCAATCAGACGTTCGATCACATCACCCCCGAAGAATTTGCCTATGGGGAACAGCATCTGATGAATTTCGGTATTACCGACGAGATCATGGCTGAGGGGATGGATGATATCCTGGATGTGTTTCAGGATGTTCTGGTCTCTGAGAAACTGGATTTGCCCATGGGGCATCCGATACAAACCTATGCCGATGAAGCGTCGGCCCTCGAGCGGTTATTGTTAAAAATGGAGCGGAAGCTAAAAGATAAGTTCATCAGGAACGAATGGTTTGAGTTGTATGAAAAACTGGGACAGATTAATATCCATTTCAGCAGGAAGCAGCATCAGCTTTTTTCGGCGCTTGAGAAAAAGGGATTCGACCGGCCCTCGAAGGTAATGTGGACTTTTGATAATGCCGTACGTGATGCAATTAAGTCGGCATACGATTTACTTACGGCGGGTCAGGATATTGCTTTTATTGAAGCCCAGCCAAATGTATTCTACCTGGTTCGCGATATTCTGAAGAAGGAACGTGACATTCTCTACCCAACATCACTCCGGTTATTGAATGAAGACGAGTTTACAGCCATGCGTTCGGGAGACGATGAGATCGGTTATTGTCTGATTGAAAAACCTCCGGTACTGAAAGGCAAGGGGGAAGGAGCTGCAGACAAGTCCGTCGCCGCTGTAACTTCTGATCTGATTAAAGATCTGAAGGAAGTTCTTGAAAAACACGGGATCAACTCTTCAGTTAAAAAGGAAGAAAATCTGAATGTGAGCACCGGGCTTCTGACCTTGGAACAGATCAATTTAATATTTAAGCATCAAAAGGTTGATCTTTCGTATGTCGACGAAAACGATGTTGTGAAATTTTATACGGATACCAAGCATCGGGTTTTTCCCCGAAGCAAGGGTGTGATTGGGCGTCTGGTACAAAACTGTCATCCGCGCGAAAGCGTCTATATGGTTGAAGAGATTATCCGTGCTTTCCGGAACGGAGAACAGGATGAGGCCGAGTTCTGGCTGGATAAGGGCGATAAATTCATTTACATTGTATACAATGCCGTACGAGACGAACAGGGAAAATTCCGGGGCGTGCTGGAGATGATGCAGGATGTGACTCATATCCGCGGCTTAACAGGCAGCCGGCGTTTGCTCACCTGGGAGAATAAGCCGCCGAAACCCGAGGCTAAACAAGACACACCTGAATCTGCCGCCGACCTGGCCGCTGAACCCCAAATTGAACCTGGAGTTGAATCCGGCAGCGAATTTAAAATAACACCGAACACGGTCGTTGGTCCGCTAATTAAACGGTATCCTTTTATAAAAGAATATCTCATCTCTCTCAGTCCCAAATTCAATCAGCTTAACAATCCGGTCATTTTTAAGACCATGGGCAACATTGCCACGCTCGACATGATCAGTAATCGGGGTGGCTTTGAGGTTGAAGATCTGATCCGGAAAATTACCGTTGAAATAGAGAAGAATAAATAAGCTTTTAATCACCCAAAGACGCCAGGTCTCGTGGATTAAGTATTCATTTACCTGAGGAAGTATCAGAATTAAGCCATTTTAGATCCGGTACGGAGAGAACCGGATCAGGAATATTCACCAAAGGTCATTTTCATCCGAAAGTGGCCTTTTTATTTATTATCCTCGTCCAACGCAACCTTTTGTTCAGAAATAACATCTGAATAGTGCAACTAATCTGACAAAAAATGAAGAAATTAATTCTTTCCGCAAATTTACTTTTACTGATTGCCGGAGTCTATGCACAAAAAAGGGAGATCATTTACCTGAAGGGCGGTTCCGTAATAAAGGGGCGGCTGATGCAGGTCGATGATCGTAAGGTAGCAGTTCACTCCGGGCGTAATATCTGGTATTTTGACGATTCGGAGATCGATACCATCACTTCCGTGCGGAACCCTTTTACAACAACCGGCAACGGAAATATGAACTTTTTTATAAAAGCCAGCGGAGGCGTGCTGGCGGGAAGCTCGGATAATGTGAAGGATACGCCGTTTTCTTTTGACGCCTCCTTCAATATCAGGGCTGCTTCAACGTTCTACGCAGGGATAGGTGCAGGAGTTGATTTTCTTGAAGAATCATACATGCCGGTATTCCTGAACCTCGAATATCGCTTCCGGGAATCGCAGTTTACTCCTTATATCGGTTTGCAGGGAGGGTACATGGTTCCTCTGGAGGGGGAAATTCAAACCGTCGGGCCATACTACGACTATTATTACGGTGGCTATGGTTACGGATATGGTCCGCAGTCTCTTGATAATAATGGGGGACCAATGTTTAACCCTTCATTTGGTTTCATCAGTCATATTACTAAAAACCTGGGATGGACACTTTCCTTTGGCTATCGGTATCATCAGGTTAACTTTAAAGGTGAAGAACATTATCAATTGGAAACCAACTATAATCGTTTCTCGATTAAAGTGGGAATCATTTTCAACTAAACTCTAATAACGATGAAAACACAAATTTTATATAAAGGCCTGATCCTGATGATATCCTTCATGATGATCGGTTGTGAGGATAAGATTTATGAGACCTTTATGGCCAATGCTCCGGTTTATATAAGTTATGAAGAGTTACGTGCAAGTGTTAAACAGGAACCTTCGCGGGATATCAAAAATGCGGGGAAAATTTATTTCAAGGATAATTATCTGTTTATTAATGAACCCATGAAAGGGGTGCATGTCCTGGATATGCATGATCCGGAAAATCCTGATCCTGTTACGTTTATCGCTATTCCCGGGAATGTGGATATTGCAATAAAAGAGAATGTGCTTTATGCCGACAGCTATGTCGATTTGGTTGCGATTGATGTATCGAACGTGAATAATATTAAGGAAGTGGGAAGGAGCGAGGATATTTTTCCTTATGTTCTCCCTCAATATGACGCGAAATACCGGGTGGCTCATGTCAATGAGGAACTGGGAGTTGTGGTGGAATGGAAGCTGAGGGAAGTGAGACAGGAAGTAAAGAGATTGGATTATCCGATTATCTGTTATGATACGTTTGCTGAGAATGTATCGATGGACAAGTTAAACTATACAGCGTCGTCCGGTGGAGTTGGGGGAGGAAGCGGAACCGCATTCGGAGTGGGTGGCTCAATGGCCCGTTTCGGATTATACGACGACTATCTTTATATTGTTGATAACAGCAAGCTGTATGTTTTTAATATCAACGACCTTGAAAATCCGGTCGATTTGGGAGAAAAAAGTATAGGCTGGAATATTGAGACCATGTTTATCTATAACCAGCATATGTTCCTGGGTACAACAACAGGCATGCTGGTCTATAGCCTTGAAATTGAACAAAATCCGACCTATATTAACCGGTATAACCACGTTACGAGTTGTGATCCGGTTGTAGTCCAAAACGATTTGGCTTATGTGACCTTACGTGACGGCGGATTTTGCGGGAACAGCGTAAACAGGCTGGATGTCATTAAAATGAAGGACAGCTACACAAAAATGGACCTGATTGCCAGTTATCCAATGGCTAATCCTCACGGACTGGGCATAGACGGTGACGTCCTTTTCGTCTGTGACGGTGAAGCAGGACTGAAAGTATTTGATGCCTCAGATCCGTTGACAATTGATGATCACCCGATTGCAAAATTCCCGGATATCAATGCCAAAGATGTCATTCCATTGGATAACTATCTTTTTATGATCGGCAGCGGAGGCTTTTATCTATATGATTATTCAGATCTGCAAAATATTCATTTACTTTCAACCATCCCTGTTACGTCAAGTGAAGAATAAAAAGAGGCAAGCCGGAAGGCTTGCTTCTTTTAACATTATTCCTCTGTTTCATTTTTACCTCCCGACCCCAGGATGGCTGCAACCACCGCACCAACGATCGCTGTCATGATAATTACGACGATCACATCAACAACCAGAGCTGTGCAATTATACAAATTGCTGGTGCCGTACATCATAAGGTCGATACCCGCCCCCATCAGTAAGCCAATAATGGCTCCGGCTTTTGCCCCGGCAAGCCATGTCCGGATATTCGTCCAACAGCCGAAAATAACAGCAAGAAGGAATCCCCAGAACAGGTCCCCTAACGCAAGGGCCCACATGAGCATGGGTTCTTTGGCTACGCCGGTAGCCGACCCTGCATTTTCGGTCATAAAGTTCATTAAAAGAATTCCATAGAAAAGCCATCCCAGGAGGAAGTAAACGACTGCTCCTGCAATACCTGCAAGTAGAATCTTTTTGATTGCCATGAGTTTAGTTTTAAGGATTTAGATAACTAATGTACGCAACTGATTAATTAAATCAAAGGCAGCTACACGTTGTTTATCATGCTCAACCGAAAAACAGAGAAGGATTTTTATTGGATTTCACTAAGCGCTTTTTCCATATCCACGCGTTGTTCAAATATTCCCTGCCAGAGATCACCGTCTTTTTCCAGACGTTTACGCATATTCCGCAAGGTAAAGAGTTTAGGCGTCAGTTTAGGCGTCAGTTCTTCCCATCGAACCGGTGCTGAAACCAGCGCACCCGGCCGGGGCCGAAGGCTGTACACGGCTGCCATCGTCTTTCCTTTGGCATTCTGCAGGTAGTCGAAATACACTTTTCCCTTCCGTTCAGACGGTGAACGCTCAAAACTGGTCAGTTCCGGATTTTGCAGATGAATGTGCGACTCGATCGACTTTACAAAAGCCTGTACCTGTGCATAACTGTAACGTTGCTGTACCGGAACATAAATATGCATTCCCCTCGATCCCGATGTTTTGCAAAAAGCCGGCAATCCAAGCTGGTCGAAAAGTTCCCTGAACTTCAGGGCAAGTTCCACCACCTTGCCGAATTCGACTTCAACCGGGTCCAGATCAAAGATCATATAATCGGGGTGATCCAGGTTCGGCAAGGAAGAACTCCAGGGATTGACCTCGATACAGCCAAGATTTGCCATATACAACAGGGTATCTGTATCCTGGCAAAGCAGGTATTCGATAGTCTCGCCCTTACCGCTTTCCAGTTCGATCGTTTTTGCCCAATCCGGTGCGGTTTCCTTCATGTTTTTCTGGAAGAATCCTTTGCCGCCTGTACCGTTGGGAGTCCGGTAGAGCGACTGAGGGCGGTCTTTCAGATAAGGAAGGATGATTTCCGAAAGATCCCTGTAATAGTCAATGACATCTTTTTTCGTCAGTTTTTCCTCTTTCCAGTAAAGCTTGTTGAGGTGGGTCAGTTTCACTTTTGATTCCTGTTGTTTTTGTGGTCCGTCGGCCGCTTTTCCGGAGACAGCGCTTTCGGTTTCGGAGTAGGTTTTTCGCCCGGTTGTAGTTTTTACCGAAGAGGTACTCCTGAGGCTTTTGGCAGCGTTCTTTTTTGAAACTGACTTTTCTTCTTGTATCTGTTTGGCGGACGGGGTTGAGGAATTTTTCTTTTCCCCGGCTGATCCGGATACATGGTTGACATTGTCATTTTGAAGGATATCTTCGATCGGAAAGGGTTCTTCGACCCGGACCTGGCCTGCGTCTTTATCTGTCCGGAGGCCAATAAAACGCGGATGCCGCATTACCCGGTCCTGTGTCCATTCGGTAAACTTAACCTCACAAATGACTTCCGGTTTTACCCAATGGATATTCCGTTCACTGGGCGGATTTTCAACCGGCGGCTTTTTGATTTCCAGCGGTTTGATTTTCCGAAATATTTCTTTCATGAGCGCGTCATTGAATCCGGTACCGACTCTTCCGGTGTAAACAACCGATCCGTTTTCGCTCACCGCGCAAAGCAGCGATTTAAACAATCTTCCTGCCTTATCGGAGGTGGTGTATCCGCAGATGATCATTTCCTGGCGGAACCCTGTTTTGACCTTCAGCCACTCTTTTGTTCGCTCACCGGGAACGTATTTCCCGTCTGCTTTCTTGGCGATAACTCCTTCCAGTCCTTTTTTTTCAATTTCACGGAAGTACGCTTCTCCATGCTTTTCCCGGTGTTCCAGATAATGGATATGCGGCGGCGGTTGAGCCAGCAGCACCTGCAGGAGTTTTTTCCGCTCCAGCATAGGCAGGGATTTGAGATCGTGACCATTGAGCCAGAGGATATCGAAGACATAATAATGAAGTTTATCCTGCTCATCGGAGTTATGCTGGAGCTTTTGAAAATCAGATTTTTGATCTTGTCCAACGTAGCATACTTCTCCGTCAATCAGGAACCGGGCTTTTATTGCAGAAATTTCTTCGGCAATCAGCCGGTATTTGTCGGAGTAGTCGTTCCCTCTTCGTGAATATAAAACTGCACGTTCATTTTCCCTGCCGGCCAGGACCCGGTAACCATCCAGCTTAAGCTCAAAGATCCAGTCGTCTTTTGAAAATGCCTGATCGGTCAGCGAGGCCAGCATGGGTTTAACAAAACCGGGAAATGTTTCTTCCGGAGCTTCCTCGTCAGCAACGCGGGCAGGTTGCATGGAATGAGATTCAACTTGCCTGTTCGATTCCCAGGTTGCGGGAGAAGCGGCAATTTCGTCCATATTTCGTCCCGAAAGTGCACTGCGTTCCTCATCGTCATTAACATCGCCGGAGGCCTTGGCTTTCATAAAGAACCATTCATCTTTTTCTTCTTTTCCGGAACCTGAGCGGACCAGATTAAAGAACCCCTTGAGTTTGGTTCCCTGAAGATACAACTTGAAAGAGCCTTTGCTCAGTCTCTTCATCATTTCATGCTTATCGGGGAAGATTTTTCCCTCATCCAGGTAATAATAGCCGATATCCCAGACCATCACAGTTCCTGCTCCGTAATTTCCGGGGGGGATGTTGCCTTCGAAATGGATGTAATTTAATGGATGGTCCTCGACTTTCATTGCCAGCCGTTTTACAGAGGGATCTTCAACGGGTTTCTTCGGTATCGCCCAACTCACCAGCACATCGTCCACCTGAAGCCTGAAGTCATAATGTTCGCGGCGCGCCATGTGTTTCTGGATCACAAAGCGGTTTTTTTCGGCCGATTCAACCGAAGTTCCCTTTGGTTCGGGCGTTTTGTCAAACTTTCGTTTTTCGTTGTATTCTTTCAGACCTGCCATTGATGATCAATTAGAATGATTCACACGTTCTGCCGGAGGTTCAACCGTTAGTTGACCATTTGCAGACTCTTTTTCAACTGTGCCATTAAGTCTTCTACTACTGCCTTTTCCGGTTTCTTTTTGGGCGCCGCAACCTTCCCTTTCTTCGTCTTTAATTCAATGGTCTTTTTCAATGTTTCTTCATAGGTATCTTTGTATTTTTCAGGTTCAAAGGAGTGACTCATACCTTTAATTAGCTGCATGGCCATGTCAAGCTCTGCTTTTGAAGGTTTGGCGTCGGGAATATTCAGGTCAACAGGCTTGCGAAGTTCATCGTGAAATCGCATCTGGTTCAGGTAAAGCACATTTTCATCAGCCATCAGAAGGGCAAGGTGTTCGCGGTTACGCAGAACGAACCTGGAAAGACCAGCCATTTTCGACGTATAAATTGCCTGCCTCAGAAGGTTATACGTTTTTCCTGCTCCTTTATCGGGTTCCAGCAAATAGGGCTTTTCAAAATATCTTGGATTGATCTCTCCGGCTTTCACGAATTCTTCAATGACGATACTGTCGCTCTTTTCCTTCCGGGCTTTGTCAAAGTCTTCATCTGTGAGCGTGACGTAATAGTCATCTAATTTAAGGCCTTTAATGATATCATTCCAGGGTACCTCCTTTCCGTCATTCTGGCATACCCTAACATATTTAATCGGGCACTGGTCGCCTTTTCTCAGCATGTTCAGATCGACATCATGACGTTCGGATCCGCTGTAAAGTTTTACAGGAATGTAGACAAGCCCGAAACTGACCCCACCCTTCCAAATGGCTCTTGGCATATTGACTCACTTTTAACATTGCTGTATGGCTAGGCCGAAATACCGTACCATGCCTGAAACAGAAATGCAATATCTTATCAGTGAGTGATATAGTAAAATATGGAAAGACAGTCCGATTCTACATATTGGGGAAGATTATCCGCAACAGGCACGGAATAGCAGTACCACCTGACGATGAGCGGGCGGAAATGCGGCTTATCAAAGAAACAGCAGGATAATGGCAAAGATAATACCTGCGGCAGCGATGACGATCCCTCTGCGGAATGGCCGGGTGACGGTATTGAACATCCAAAACGAGGAGATCGCCAAAAAGAACAGCAGGATCCCGAAGATTGTGGTAAACCAATGAGCCGGGCTTTGGCTCGCCGACTTATGGAGCTGACTGAACTTGCTGAGCCATAAAGGTAATTCCTTTTGAGTGTATTTGGCAGCGCCGGTAGTGGTGTTGTATGAACCGTTCGGAAAATAAAGGACATCGCCTTCGGTCTTTAGAACTTTAAAGTCTTTTAACCGTAACATTTGTCCAAGTTCGGATGGCTGCAAGTTGGGCGACAATTTCTTTTCAACCTGAGTTTCATGTTTCAAAAAATCAGTATCGCGGTAAATCAATACAATTCCGCTTAAACTGTAAATGACAATCAAACCAACTGCGAAAAATCCGATATCACGGTGCAGGGCGCGCATATAATGATTTAAAGTCCTTTTTTGTTGCTTCATAACAGGTTTTAATTAAGACATATGTTGATCTTACTCTGGTCTGAATGGTTATTAATGATCCTACTAAGATTCATTTTTTGTTTTTTGGTTTAATGGGACCGGATTTATTTTTTCAAGGAGCCTGAAACACAAAAATCACTCAGCCTGAATGAAGATCATCAGGAGCTTATGGGTATTAACGGAGGCTGTTACCGACGTCTATTGCACTTCACCGACGATGACAACATAATTTTTGCCGTACTTCTTTGCACATTTGGGACAGGTGGTATACCACATGTACCATTTTTTCACTTGATATCCTTTTGTGCCGGCAAGCGCTTCATAGTCTTTGCACCATTTCCCCGTATCTTTGAACGGGCCTTCATAAACCTTGCTGAAGAATTTGCCGCTCAGGGTCACATTGTTGGCAGAAGGCACTTCCTTGTCAACGGCGAGGTAAAGGTCCATGTTCCATTTGGAGGTATGGTCGGACAAGCAAAGCCATTCCGGGATTTCGGCCCCGGCTTCCTTTACTTTTTTATCAAGTCTTTTCATAACCTGGCCAAAGTTCAGAGGCATGTAAAAAAGTGTACAGACTTTGTCTTTAATGAATTTTTTATTGTCCCAGATCATGATTTTGTCGTCCCAGGCGCCCGGCTCAAAAGGAGGGCAACACTCAAATTCGGGTTTTTTTTGCGCATCCATGACAGTGTGTTTTAGGTAATACCGGTTAATTGATTGTGTTCAAATTCAGTGCAAATTACAACATCTGCACCAAATTTGGTATAGAGCATAAGTAAAAATTTAACGTTTCTTTTCGGAAGGTCAAGTGAAAATTTCTATGGTCTCTTTCAAATGCGGGAATTCACGAATTAAGTTTTCTTTTGTTGCCAACTCAAAATCAGTGAAATCAAAGCCGGGAGCTACGGTACAGCTTACCAGCGAATAGCCGGAGGAATTTTTTACCCGGGCAGCGAACCAACGGCCGGCGGGAACCACCACCTGCGGAACTTCTCCCAGAGCAAAATTGTTACCCAGTGTCTTCACGACCATTTCTTCCTGGCTAATCATGAAGATTTCGAGCGGGTCTTTCTGGTGAAAATGCCAGATCTCGTCCGACCGGATGCGATGAAAGTGTGATTTATCGTCATTTTCAAGCAGGTAATAAATGGCCGTGCTGATATTTCTTGATTTTCCCTCAGACGTGGTGAGCGTCTCTGTCGAACGGTAAGTTTCCCGGTAATAACCTCCTTCCGGATGCGGAAGCAATTGCAAATGTTGAATGATCTCGTTTGTGTTCATGAGTGTCTTTATTCGGTTGCAGAGTTATGTTTTACCCAGATTAGTTTTGAGGTGTCAAAACCGGCTTCTTCAGCAAGCTTTAAATAAGCGGATTTGATTTCATCAGGAACGGTTGTCTGACGGGACAGGATCCACAGATAATCGAAGTTTTTGCCTGCCACCAAAGCATACTGATAGGCCTGATCAAGTGCGATGACCCTGTACGCACCATAAAACGGGCCGAAGAACGATACCTTTAAATCCGCTTCGGTTCGATCGCCTGCAAATCTTGCCTTTCCAACAGCCTCCTTCCATTTCTTTTTTATGTAGTTATAGCCCCGGTTTACCACCCTCACAGTTCCATCTTCATTGAGTGAATACTGTGCGGTTGTGTTATCCATGTTTTTTTCAAAGTAGAAGTCAAACCGCGCTATTTCGTACCACTTACCGAGATACTTCTCAAGTTCAAAATTCTTTACTACCGGAGGTTTGTCGGGGACAGACGAACAGGCGGCAAGGACAAACCCGTTAAAAAAAATACACATGATTCGTTTTAAGGTATTCATGAGTTTGATATTTAATGTTTCCGATCGTCGGTACAAGTTTTGAGTTTCCGCACCCTCTCTTCTCTCCTTTTTCCTGTTTTCTGGCTCGCTGCCTGCGTCTTGCTACTCATAACAGAAGCCTTCCGACATTTTATTCGTGTCAGATGATTTGTATGCTTTTCAAAGTTAGCTAACTTTCAAAAAAAGACCTGGGATATGAGGCAGTTTTATCCGGAATTTGTTTTAGAAGCGGATAACTTGTATAAGGCAACGGTTTTAAGCCAGATCAATTGAGTTTAAAGAGGAAGCGGGCAGGATCGGTCATTGCCGGATCTGTTTGGTCTCCCCCGGAATTGTTAAAAAACTGAAAAAAATCAGTGACATGTATGTTTATTTGATAATTTTGATACAAATTATTTTAAATAATTTTTCGCATGAATAGCAATAAAGAAAACGGTCACTAGAAGTTATGGTTTTATCGAAAGAAGCAATAGTTCAATGGTGCTATTTTTATGATAAATTAACCCATTTTCAGGACGTACATGGCCACTGTAATGTTCTGCCTGACAATAAGGAAAACCGGGAACTGGTAAGATGGATGTTGATCCAGAAAAGAACAAAACACCAGTTGCCAAAGGAATTCAGAGACAAACTGAAAGCGATAGGTTTTGATTTCTCTGTTGATCAGATTTATTACTGGTATGAGCAGTTCGACGCTTTGGAACGGTTCTTTGCAAAATACGGACATGCACATGTACCTGCCACAGATCCCCAGTATGGTCCGCTTCATGAATGGCTGATCACCCAGGTCAGAAACAAGAACGCCTTAACCGAGGATCAAAGAGCTAAGCTTGATTTCCTTGGCGTCCATTGGGAATTTAAAGATATCCGCGACTGGAGATGGCACGAAATGTATATTCAACTGAAAGACTTTTATCAGGAACGTGGCCATTGCAATGTACCGCAAAAATGGAAGGTAAATAGACAACTGAGTTCCTGGGTTTCTGTTCAGCGACGCAGGGTTGCGGAAGGGAATATGAAGAGACACCGCAAAGAAAAGTTGGATGCAATGGGGTTTATATGGGATTTCAGAGATGTATATGAAAAGCAATGGGAAAATAAATTTGATCAGCTTGTTGCGTTTAAAAATAAATATGGCCATTGTAAGGTTCCTCTGACCTATCCTGATCAGCATTTGGCAGGATGGGTGGATCGCCAGCGGACGCTAAAAACCAACGGTAAATTACCTCCAGGCCGGGAACAAAGACTGAACGAAATCGACTTTATTTGGGATTGCACCGTTTTACAGGAAGAATACTGGCAGGAAAAATTTGATCAGCTTGAACAATACAAAAAGCAATACGGTGATTGTCAGGTTCCGGTGAACTGGAAAGAAAACCCTTCGTTGGGTACCTGGGTGAGCACGCAAAGAACACTGGCAAAAAAAGGCAAGCTTGACCCGGTGAAGAAGAAGAAACTGGAAGACGTGGGATTTGTTTGGAATAAAGAAGCCTGGAAGCTTCAACTTAGGAAATACGATGAGCAATGGAACAGAAATTTCGAGAGGTTGAAAGCATATAAAAAGCAATACGGTGAAATTCAGGTCTCTGTACGTGTTGATTGGCCTTTGGAACGTTGGACATGCATCCAAAGAAGAGAAAAACAAACAGGCAAGCTCCCGGTCTGGAAGATCAAAAAGCTTGAGCGTATAGGGTTTGCCTGGAACATCCATGAGTCCTATTGGATGAAAATGTACGATCAGCTTGTCTTGTTTAAGAAAAAGTACGGACATACCCGGATTCCTTATTATTGGAACGAAAATCCGCAGTTGGGACATTGGGTTTCAAGAACACGCCGTAAAGTATATGAATTAACTGAAGAACAGACAGAATTGTTGAATAAAACAGGATTTCACTGGTATATTGTCCGTAAAGATCCGGTACCATGGATCAACATGTTTCAACTTTTGGTTGAGTATAAAAAGAATTACGGCGACACCCGGGTTCCGGCAAAATGGGGGAGAAACAAGAAACTCGGAAAGTGGGTTTCCCGTATGCGCTCTGACCAGGACAAGCTGGATTCCGAAAGGAAACGACTGCTTGAGAAAGTCGGTTTCGATTGGCAAAAAAGGAAGGGGGGGCGACCGGCAAAGAAAATGACTTCCGAACCCAGTTTTTCTTGACGAAAAGGAATGCTTCACGCCGCGAGGGGACGCTTTTTTATTTAGCCATTGCCGCAGTTTTCTGTTCGGGTTTCATCTTTTCTATGGCGTACCGCAAAGCCGTTCGCGGCATGGCGGCTTTATTTCTTACAACATAGTCAAATACTTCTCCGGGGTGTGACTGACTTGCAGCTTTCAGCATCCAGCCGTACCCTTTCTGAACCATGTCTTCCTTATCGGTCAGGAGAATGTCGGCGATTTCAAAAATATCGTTCAGATACCGGCCCTTTCTGGCAGGTATGATCAGAGAGACTGCCGAGGCTCGCTTGGTCCACCGGTTTTCTTCTTTTGCCCATTGCTTCAGACGCGCGAGGTACTCCGGGTACATGTCGATAAAGGTACCCACTGTATGGTTGCAAAGCGTGTCACACGAAGCCCAGTTACTGACGTTGTTCATTACCCATCGTTGAAAAATTTCAAAATCAGCTGGTTCATACTTTTTGCGGATGAAATAGGACCAGTTGCAGGCGATGAACGATTCTTCCATGTAGCCGGAAGCCCACAGAGCATCGCATATGCTGAAAATTTCAGATTTTGGGAAGCCCGGCACCTGGCTGAACAGATGTTTTGAAATCCTGCTCACAACAGCCGACTTGACACCATATAATTTGACCTCTTCTTTGAAAAAACGCTGACCACTCATCCGGGTAGCTTCATCCATATTATCAGTGAGTTCGCGACGGATCGCATCTAGTATCTTGTCCATTTCGGGTGCTTTAGATCTTTTATTCAAAGGTAAGAAGCTTTTGTAAAAACACAAGAGTCAAGACAGAGAGCGCACGGGGCGCTGAGCAAAGCGGGAAACAAGACCGGAGGAAGGAGAGCGAAGGCCGGGAACAGGAGAAGGGAAACAGGAGCTGGAAGCCGGAAGCGCGCCGACGGAAGACAATCGGAAATCGATTCCTGTTGTCCCGAAACTCTGCAAGGCATTACTGCAGTCCGGAGAACAACTGGTTTGTCCGGTTCAGTACCTGCGATTTTGCCAGAAATTCTTTGTCGGGATAGTAGATAAACAGACAACTGCCGTCGCGGATCGTTTCAATCACTTTCTTGCATATGTCCATTGAAAGGGCCGGACAGCCGAAGCTTCTTCCCAGCCGGCCGTATTTCCGGATGAAGTCGTTCCCCACATAGTCGGCGCCGTGTATCACGATCGCCCGATCCCGGGCCTTATCGTTGAAATCTTTATCCATGCCGTTCAGGATCAAGGAGAGCCCGTGTTTTCCCTGATAGGTATTGCCGGTCAGGTAAAAGCCAAGGGAACTCATGTAGGTACTTTGTATATTGGAGAATTTACGGGCATATAAATTTCCCGAGTTTTTACCGTGGGCGACCAGATCGTTAAACAAAACCTTTTTATTTTTCAGGTCAATCACCCAGAGCCGCTTTTTGGTAGAAGGGAGGCTGAAATCAATGATGGTCAGAATTTGCTTTTTTACTGTGTTCTGGATCGCTTTCAGGTTGGCGAAACCCTGGAGGGCAATTGCAAAAACCTCTTCGGCCGGCAGACTTTTTGTGTTTGCTTTCAGCTCCTGGTAAAGGGAGTTAACCGGTACCTGCGCGTTGTCGGGTTCTGCGTGCCGCACTGACCCGTTGCTGGTGTTAAAACTGACTTCAGCTATCCAAAAAATAACTAAAGCAAACAGGGTTAAAAAGCTTTTCTTTAACATACGCACTTATCTTTCTGCCACCTTCTGTTTATCTGAATCGCGGAACAAAGGTAAGGATAATCTATCAAAATCATAAATGTCATCGCGGAATTGAATTTTTCCGTCTTTTGCCGCCCAGGCTGTCTGATAGATTAAATGAACGGCTATCTTATCCCTGAGGATAATTCTTCTTTTCTCTTTACCTGAGAGCATTTTCCGGATGCTGTCTTCAGGGAGCTGATTTTTGAGAAGGAGCCCCGCCAGTTCCGCGGGTTTTTCAAGGCGGATGCAGCCATGACTGAAATTGCGCTGGCTTTCGTTGAAAAGATGATCAGCCGGCGTATCGTGCAGATAAATGTTGTACTGATTGAGCATCATAAACTCGAGTTTACCAAGCGGATTGGTTTTGCCGGGTTCCTGAACGACGAAGTAGGGGAAGTGTTCTTTTGTGACTTTCTCCCAGTCCACTTCCTGCGGATTTACCGTGTCTTTGCTTACATAGGAGCCTTTTAGCAGCGCATAGTTATTCTTTTCCGGATAGCCGGGATCTTTCCGGATCTTTGGCAGCATCTCTTTGGTGGCAATGCTGGCCGGCACATTCCAGGAAGGATTAAAAATCACCGAATAGAGCGTGTCGTTCAGAATGGGTGTGTAATTCTCATTTTTCCCTACAACGACGCCCATGTTCAGTACCGGTTTGCCATTTTCAAAATAGTGCAAACTGAAAGAAGGGACATTGATGATGATGTATTTTTCACCGAAATTTTCCGGCAGCCACCTGATCCGGTCCAGATTGATCCTGACCTGATCGATCCGTTCCTGAAGCGGAATATTCATCTTCCTGCCTGTCTCTTCTGCCGCAACACCGTCGGCTTTTAATCCGTGCCGTTGCTGGAATATACGGATCGCTTCTGTTAATTGACGGTCAAAACGGGGCGAGTTGATATAGGCAGCGTCGTCATTTTGCAAGTCGCCGGTGGCAAGCAGGTATTTTTTCAGTTTGATGACGTTCTCTCCTGAATCTTTTTCTTTTAACGTCGAAAAATTGCCGGGTAAAGGCCATCCTCCCGTAGACTGGTCTGCTGCCAGTTTCCGGAACGCCTTTTTTAGGAGTTCGTACTGATTGTAGGCAGGACGCAAACGGTCGAGTGATTCCCTGATATTTTTATTCTGTAGCGCATGCTCCAGGTATTCTGCCAGATCGGTTTTCTGTGGATAAACTTCCCAGATCACGTGTAGTTCCCCAGGATCGATCCTGCCTGTCAGCAGGTCTGAAGCATAGTTTAAAAAAGCGGTGGTCATCAGGACATCCAGGCGTACAAGGCGAGAGGGAAGAGAATCATTCGGGACCGATGAAACCTCCGGCCCAGAGCGGAGCGAATCGATTTGAGGGACATCATAAAATGATTCCTGCAAGCCTTCTTCTCCGGAGCGTTTTAACTCTTTCAGCAGCTCTTCTCCGTTTTTACTGATCTTTCCCCTTTCGATCCAGGCGGTTGCGTAAGCCCGTTGCCGGTAAAAGCGCAGGACATCCGCCGTCATTATGGTAGAATCAATAAATTCACTGATCTTCAGTTCGTCCGTTCTGTTCGGGAAGTTAAAAATGTTTTTAAGAGAAAATGTTTTTTCACCGGGTTGATTTGGGGTTCTGCAGGTCTGGAACAGCAAAATAATAAAGACCGGCAGAGAGATCATGATGACATAGCGTTTCATTTACACCTCCTGCAATAGTTTGTAAAAGGGAAATGCAAGCGCTATGCCACAGACCTTCTAAGCAATCCTGAAGTCTGCCGGGCCTTCTGCAAAGCTCCAGTGAAGGAAGCGCCCTCCAGGTTGAATACAGTCCTTATAGATAATAGCGGGCGGTGGTATGGCAACGCCCTTTTTTAATAAAGAGAAGCAGGAGCTGTCTGGTCGTTACCTTTTAAAAGTATCCTCCTTTTTTTGTGATGTCGTGAACAGACTGTCCTTCGCGGACCCAGCCGAAGATTTTCTTCTCGTTCTCCTTGATTTCTTCAGCCCGAA
>JBDKTZ010000076.1:0-4608 GCA_039679975.1 Prolixibacteraceae bacterium | reverse complement strand
TACATTCTGACCTTGCTTGAAGGCGGACTGGATGATCCCAAGATCAATAAACTGTATTTGAAACGGACTGAAAAAAGTATTGACAGGATGATTTCCATTGTGGAAGATCTGGAGTCGATCACGAAGCTGGAGTCGGGCGAATTAAAACTGCGTATTGAAAATTTCGATCTGGTGAAGCTGATTGACGACGTTTTTGAAATGGAAATGATGATGTCCAATGAACGAAAAATCCAGCTTTTACTTGATCGTCCGGCAAAAGCAGTCATGGTGCGGGCCGATAAGAAACGAATCATGGAAGTGATGACAAACCTTGTGGCCAATGCGATTAAGTACGGGAAGAAAAACGGGTTTGTAAAAATTTCATTTTATGATTTAAAAGATACCGTTATGGTTGAAGTCATGGATAACGGGATTGGTGTAGAAAAGAGTGACCTTCACCGCATTTTCGAACGTTTTTACCGCGCTGACAAATCCAGGTCGCGTGAACAGGGCGGAACAGGACTCGGATTATCGATCGTAAAACACATTATCGAAGCACACAAGCAGACGATTAACGTGAAATCGGTGGTTGATGAAGGAACTACGTTTACTTTTACACTTGAAAAGGCGAAATGAAACGTGCTTCATTACAAATTATACTGGATCAACTAAGATTTTTTCAAATGAAAGTGGTAAATTTCCCACTGATTTTAGGAATAGTTTAATATAGCACCTGCTTAATACCTGCTAATATGAGTGAAGAAAAATACAAGATCCTGCTGGTAGACGATGAAGTGGATATCCTTGAATTTATCAGTTACAATCTTGAAAAGGAAGGATTTAAAGTTTATACCGCACAAAATGGTGCTGAAGCAATAAGAATTGCCGGTAAAAAGTTGCCCCATCTGATTATACTGGATGTAATGATGCCTGAGATGGACGGAATCGCAGCCTGTGAGGAAATGCGTAAAATACCTGCGCTGCAGGGAAGTATTATTGCTTTCTTAACGGCAAGGGGTGAAGATTATTCCCAGATCGCCGGTTTCGAAGCTGGTGCTGACGATTATATCACTAAGCCAATCCGGCCAAAAGTTCTGGTCAGTCGAGTGAAAGCATTGTTGAAACGCACCGGTGGAGGTGGCAATATCCCTGCCGTGGTGCAGGCCGATAGCAGTAGTGCTGTGGCTGTCGGAGATTTGGTTATTGACAAGGAACGTTACCTGATTAAAAAGAGTGGGGAAGAAATGATCCTTCCACGTAAAGAATTTGAGCTGCTCTCGCTTTTGGTTTCAAAACCTGGCAAAGTATTCACCCGTGAAGAGATTTATTATTCGGTATGGGGAGATAATGTAGTGGTCGGCGACCGTACCATTGATGTTCATATCAGGAAGCTCCGCGAGAAGATCGGTAATAATCATATTCGGACATTAAAAGGCATTGGCTACAAATTTGTGGAATAATTCAGATCAGGCCAGACTGTCGGCAGTCGACTCCGGCTGCCAACAGTCGGTTAAATATAGTTCATTATCAAATAATTAACTCCAAATCCTGTTAAAAATCCGGCATAAATTTGCAAGAGGTATGTTTTCCCAGAATAAGCCGCGATGAACCTATTAATCCGGCAATTCCAATAAATATGCATAATGGCAGGGAACTGTTCAGCCCGAGTCTCAGGGATAAGGCAACAAAGGCGCCTATCAGTCCTCCAATCCCGGCCATATGAACGCTGATCTTCCATCTCACCGAGATGATCATGAGTACCACGATGATCAGGATTGATGAGATGAGAAAAACTTTATAAACCGGGTAAACGTTGAGGCGTCCAAGGGCATAGAACCCTACATAATAAAAGATCGCGGTCGAAAGCATGGGGATCACCCTGTCGGGACCTTTATTCAGGTCGGGTTTAAACCGGGTACTTAGTCCCATTAAACCAATACTGACCAGAGGAAGCAAAAAGGTGCTTGAAAAAACGATGAGCAGGATAATCTTTTTAGCATCGAACGAAAGCAAGGTAAAATAGAATCCCGAATTCATCAGGAACAGAAACGCTAAAGTGGGCATGATCAATGGATGAAAAACAACTGAGATTCCGTGAGCAATTGAGTGCCTGGCGTCCATAACATTTGCTTAAAGTTCTTTTCTGAGTCTGGCAACCGGAATACCGAGTTGCTCCCTGTATTTTGCTACTGTGCGCCGGGCAATCGGATATGACTTCTCTTTAAGAATCCGGGCAAGTTTATCGTCGGTCAGAGGGCGGTGTTTATTTTCGCGGGAGATACATTCTTCAAGTATTTTTTTGATCTCCCTGGTTGAAACCTCTTCTCCGGTATCTTTTTGCATTCCCTCCGAAAAGAAATACTTTAGCGGGAAAATGCCAAAATGAGTCTGGATGTACTTGCTGTTTGATACCCTTGATATGGTCGAAATATCCAAACCAGTCCGGTCCGCAATATCTTTAAGGATCATGGGTTTAAGTTTTGTCTCATCTCCGTCCTGAAAATATTCTTTTTGGAAATCGATGATCTCTGACATGGTCAGCAGCAACGTTTGGTGTCTTTGACGAATCGCATCAATAAACCATTTTGCCGAGTCCATTTTTTGCTTGACAAAAAGAAGCGCATCTTTTTGGTCACGTGAAATGTTTTTACGGTTCTGGTTATACGAGCGCATCATATCCAAATAGGTATTGTTCATTTTCAGATCAGGTACATTTCTTTGATTAAGAGACAATTGTAGTTCCCCATCATTGTTTTCAAGAATAAAATCCGGAACAATAACCTGATTGGATTTACTCAGGGGGTTACTGTATGAACTCCCTGGTTTTGGATTGAGCTTCAGGATTTCGTTTACTGCGTTTTTAAGATCTGCTTCTGTAATTTCGTACTTCCGTATAATTTTGTCGTAGTGTTTTTTTGTGAACTCATCGAAACTTTCCTGCAGGATTTTCATTGCCAGGATGGCCGATTCGGTTTCTTTTTTTCTTCTGATCTGCAAGATCAGGCATTCCCGAAGGTCGCGTGCACCAACCCCTGCAGGATCAAAGTTCTGAATGATCTTCAAAATCTCCTCCAGTTCCAGTTCGCTTACGTCCATATTCACATTGAAGGCAAGATCATCGCTTATCGAAGAAAGATCCCTTCTTAAATACCCGTCTTCATCAATATTACCGATAATATATTCAGCGAGCTGTTTTTGAGTTTCAGTCAAGTTGGCAAGTCCAATTTGTTCGCTCATCGATTCGTTAAAGCTGGTGCCTGCCGAAAAGGGTATGTCGATTTGCCGGTCGTCTTTTGAATAATTGTTTGATGAAAGCCGGTATTCAGGGATATCATCATCGTCCATGTAATCTTCCAAAGAAAACTCATCATTATCTTTGTCGTTTTCGTTGGATGACTGATCCTCCTGTTCTTCTGCGTCTTCTGATGGTGAATCGCTGGTCAGCTCCAGAACAGGATTTTCTTCCAGCTCCTTTTTGATACGCTGCTCAAGCTGAACAGTAGGAATCTCCAGGAGCTTGATCACCTGTATTTGCTGAGGTGATAACTTCTGCAGTAATTTTTGCTGTAAGCTGAGTTTCTGAGATGGCATGCTTTTCCTGTTTTTCCAAATATATGTATTCTGGTTACAAAGGTATGAAAAAATCAGAAATGAGGTAAGGCGTTTTGCCCTACGCCTAACAGATACCCGATGCCAGGAATACAGGCCGGCAAACCATGTAACAATCCTTTCCGGAATTCTTTGTGCCTTTGAGTCTTCGTGTTCGGTTTGGTATTAAAAATCAGCGTTTTTTGGTGTACGCGGAAAAGCGATCACATCGCGGATATTCCCCATGCCGGTGATGAACAGAATAAATCTTTCAAAGCCCAGTCCGAATCCGGAATGAGGCACAGTTCCGAATCTCCGGGTATCCAGATACCACCACATTTCGTTCGAGGGAACACCCATTTCAGTCATTCGGGTAACCAGCTTGTCGTAATCGGCTTCCCGTTCAGACCCTCCGATAATTTCTCCAATCTGGGGGAAAAGCACATCCATGGCGGCCACGGTTTTCCCATCGTCATTCTGTTTCATGTAGAATGCCTTGATCTCCCGGGGATAGTTGATCAGGATTACCGGTTTTTGAAAATGTTTTTCAACAAGATAACGTTCATGTTCGCTTTGCAGGTCCACACCCCATTCGACAGGGTACTGGAACTTTCCTTTTTTGTATACTTTTGAGTTCTTCAGGATATCGATCGCCTCGGTGTAAGTGCAGCGAACAAAATCGTTTGCAAGTACAAACTGCAGCTTTTCGATAAGCTCCATCGATCGCTGATCTTCAGGTTTGCTTTTCTCTTCCTGCTGTAAGCGGTTGCTCAGGAATTTAAGATCGTCCATGCAGTTGTCGAGCGCATAGCGGATCAGGAACTTCAAAAAATCTTCGGCCAGATCCATGTTATCTTTTAGCTCATAAAAAGCCATTTCCGGTTCAATCATCCAGAATTCGGCCAGGTGACGGGTCGTATTCGAGTTTTCGGCGCGGAAAGTTGGACCAAAGGTATAAATCTCTCCCAGGGCTGTTGCGCCCAGTTCACCTTCCAATTGTCCCGACACGGTCAGATTGGTGGAACGGCCGAAAAAATCCTG
>JBDKTZ010000499.1:0-11683 GCA_039679975.1 Prolixibacteraceae bacterium | reverse complement strand
TGTTGTCTATTTCTTCCCTCGTCATGGGCGCCTTAGGCATGATCGTCTCCTTTTATAAAAATAACGCTGTTAATGTAACGGCGTTATCATAAAGAGTCAAGAAATCTTATTCATCCCGCCGCTATGCTGTCAACGGTCTTTTCAAAATGAGCCAATTTCGGTCGTGAAAAGTGTACCACCTGATTCTTCATTTGTATTCGTTTCCGTTGTCACCTTGCCGATTTTCTCCCGTAACCGGTAGCTGTTGCCTTTGATGTTAATGACTACACTATGGTGCAGCAGGCGATCCAGAAAGGCCGTGACAATGACCGGATCTTGAAACAGCTCCGTCCAGTCTGAGAAAGCCTTGTTGGATGTGATAATCGTGCTAGCCTTCTCATAACGATTGGCAATAAATCTAAAAAAGAGATTACATTCTTCCCGGTCGATCGGGGTGTAACCCACCTCATCCACAATCACCAACGCCGACTTATTGTAACTTCTTCCTCTTCCTTTCCGCTCAGCGCCATAATCTTTTTTCAATTTACCGATCAGGTCTTCCATCGTGGTAAAATAAATGCTCATTCCAGCCTGGCAGGCCTTAAGGGCCAAGGCAACGGCCAGATGGGTCTTGCCGACGCCGGGAGGTCCCAAAAAGATCACATTGCCTTTCCGACGGATAAACGTCAGATCAAACAGCGACATCACTCTTTGACGATCCAATCTGGGCTGGAAAGTAAAATCAAACTCATCAATACTTTTGATAAAAGGAAGCCCGGATATCTTTACGGATGTTTCCACGCGACGCTGTTCCCGGCAGGCAATCTCTTCCTCCAGAAGGTCGTCAAGAAAGGAAAGATAACTCTTTTGCTTTTCCTGGGCCGTCTGCATGACACTTTCAAGGATTTCCCCCATCCGGGGAAGCCTCAGTCGTGTCAGACTGTTCTGGATGCGATCAATGACCAAGGTGTCACTCATATCCGCACCTCCTCAATCATCCGGTCATAAACATGAGGAGAACGAACCTCAACGTCCATGTCATAGAATGGTTTTACCGGACTGATGGTGCATTTGGCGCGGGCCTTACCTTTTTTGCCATGTCCATATTTACGCCGGTTCATCTCACGATCTTCTCTCAGGGCTTCATAGAATCGCTTGTCCTGAACCAGGTGTCCTTTGCCTTCAGGGATGTTATACGTGACGATCAGACGGTCACTTGCGAATATCCTCATCACCTTGTCTTTGACCCGTAAGATAAGATTCTTCCCCACCAGGGTATGGGGAACAACATAGCTGTTGCATTCAAACCGAACGGTACAATCCTTGTAAACATTACGATAAACCCGCCAGGATGTATCAAAAGCCTGCGGCGGCAATATTTGCAAATGCGGCCGCTCCCGTTCAAATCTTTCCAAGACCACTTCGTGAGTTGTGCCATGAATCCGCTGGTCTTTGAGGTGTAACCATTGCCAAAGCTCTTGGTTGGCTGTCTGGCGGCAAATAAAACCGTATCCACGCCAAAAACCTTCCCGAATAAAATGATAGGGGCGTTCCACTTTTCCCTTGACCCAGGCGGCATAGGCCGGCGCAACTAACGGCTTGAAACCATAATGCAATGCAAATCCTACCAGGGTGTCGTTGAATTTATCCCTACCGACCATCTTGCCTATGTAAACATTCTTCATGCGGTCATAAAGAATCTCTTCGGGCACGCCGCCAAAATACGCAAAGGCGCGAATATGGCAATCCAAAAAAGTCGGCAAATCACACTGTTCTATAAACTCCGAGTAAATCCGTCGGGAATAGCCTAAAATCATCGAAAATGAGTAAATCTTCCTGACGGCGCCGCTGGCTTCCTCCATCTGGAACTCACCAAAATCGACCTGCGCCTGACACCCCGGCTCTGTTTCAAAACGCATATAGGCAATTTGCTGACGCTCGGCCTTGATGCCCTGGACTGCTCTCTTTACAATCTCATAGCTGCCGGCAAATCCCATCGGGCGAAGGTGATCGTATATCCACGTGGCCTTATACTCCATGTCCTCTTTAAGCCATGCCGCAATATTGCCCTGAAATGGATCCAACAGGCTCCTCCGGTTTACCTTGCATCGCTCCCGCTCCCAATAGCCCGGATCCTCTATACATTTTTTCACTGTCGCCCGACTGATCCCCAACTTCCTGGCTATCTGCCGCTGGCTCAGTCCCTGCCTCTGCATTAGATGTATGTCCAAAACGGTCTCCTTTTTTTCAATGACGCCTCCTCGCTTCTACTGAGATAAAAAATCATACCTTACCTCTTTCTCTCAGTAACTCCACCTCTAAAGTGGCTCACTTCTTAACGACCATTTTTGGCTCAATTTATCACGACCGGGAACAATTCCGGATTAAAAAAAGAGGAACGGATCGTTATGGACGAAAGAAGAAGGGTCAACAGGCTGGTGGGGGAGAGCGAAGTCACTGTAACGATTATCTCCGATCAGGGAACGAATCCTAAAGAAAGAGTTTTATGCTGCAAGAGTAAGGATATTTCTGTGATGGGTGCCAAAATTCAATTCAACTACTATTTGCCCGTAAATACCATCATCAAGATGGACTTCAATTTAAAGGATCTGTATCAAAAGATAACGGCCATCGGAAAAGTAATTTGGATCAAAGCCGTTTACGGGGATGAGTCGTATGAGGTTGGCGTGCAATTCGTTGATTCAATTTTGGAAGAGATCAAGTTACAGGAGAATTACGGTTCTGGTAAAAGCTAGTTAAGGGAAACATTGATCAGTCAATTATGAAATCAGCAACGAGGTCATCATGAAATTTTTAATCCTGAACGGAAACCCTCCCGGCGGCATAGGAAATATCGATCCATACATAGGCCGCCTGGTCGAAGAAATGAAATCAGCCGGACACGATGTTACGGCCATTGCTCTCCGGGATCTGAAAATCAGCCCCTGCATAGGGTGTTTCCATTGCTGGGTCAAAACTCCGGGTCTGTGCAGCATTAATGACGACGCAAGGGATATTACCAGGCAGTTTATTGCTTCGGAGCACGTTATTCTCGCCTCGCCGCTCACGATGGGGTTCCCGAGCTATCTTTTGAAAAACGCCATGGACAGGAACATCTGTATCGTTCATCCCCATCTTGAGGAAGTGGATGGAGAGGTTCACCACAAGAAGCGTTATGACAGGTATCCGGTGATTTCATATCTTCTGGAAAAAGAGGCCGGCACCGATGAAGAGGATATTGCCATCCTGAAGGATATATTCCGGAGGCAGGCAATTAACATGTGGTCATCTGTCGGTTTTATCCATTTCACTCAATCACCAGTGGAGGAGATCGTCCATGCAATTACTGTTCATTAATGGTTCCCCGCGCGGCAGGAAAAGCAATACCGGCATACTAATGGAGCATTTCATCCGTGGATTCACCCAGACACCGGACAACACGTGTGAAGTGGAATACCTGGTCAAATATAAAAATAATCTCAAAGCCCTGACGGAAAAATTCAACGCGTCGGATAACGTCATCATCGGCTTTCCCCTGTATGTAGATGCGATGCCGGGAAGCGTCAAAGCGTTCCTGGAGGCTTTAGCGCCCCTGGAGGGCAGGAAGAATCTTCCCGCCCTTGGTTTTATGATCCAGTGCGGTTTTCCCGAAACAGCCCACATTCGTTTTACGGCCAGATACTGCGAAAAGTTCTCACACAGGATCGGTTGCCGCTTCCTGGGGTCCATCTTGAAAGGCGGCTGTGAAGGGCTTGACGTTCAGCCAACCTTCCTCACTGAAAAATACTTTAATTTATTTTGCATGCTCGGCGCAGATTTCGGGAAGACAGGGAAACTCGATGAAGACATTTTAATCAAGCTTGCCAGACCGGAACACTTGAGTGCACAGAACATGGCCATGGTCATTCCTTTCATCAATCAGGCCTTATGGGACGCCCAGATGGAGAAAAACGGCGTTCTGGATTTGAGCTTCGATAGACCGCTCATGCCATGACATTTGTACTTGAATGGTTTTATTCATGATGCGTCATAAGAAATATTCTACAGGGTTCCGGCAATTCGTAAAACAAGATATTTTGTGGTTAGAAATATGAAAGGGAAGGGAAATGTCATGAGACGGGTTGCGACGATTTTCCTTGTTTTCGTTGTTGTCCTTGCGGCCATCGGTTGTCACAGCGAAACCGAACAGGACAAGGTTAAAAAAGTCATTACTGAAATCCAGGCGGCCGGTGAAGCGAAGGATGTTGGTAAGATTATGAAAAATCTTTCGAAAAATTACAGCGACCCTCAGGGTTTCAACTACGAAGGTATCAAGGGGCTGTTGCTCGGCTATTTTTTCCGGTACCCGAAGATATCAGCCTATATCAGCAATCTCACGATATCCGTTGAAAACTCATCAGCCAGGGCTGAATTTCAAACGGTTCTGACCAGCGGAGAAAAGACCGGCTCCATAACCGATGTGATTCCCAATTCCCTTGGTGTCTGGGACTTCGATGTAACCCTGAAAAAAGAATTGGATGACTGGAAAGTCACCTCGGCTAAATGGGAAGAATCTCAGATGATGAACACGGGGGAACACTAACCGGCACAAGGATCGGTGCCTGAGGAGAGGAAAAATGAAACAAGTGAAATGGTTTTCATGTATGGCAGTATTATTCCTGCTTTTTGTCTTTACTGCAGCAGAGTGCATTTCCAGTGAAAAGCTGCAGCTCGCAGACGGGCTTTACGCAAAGATGGTTACTTCTAAAGGGGATATCCTGATCAGGCTGGAATATGAGAAGGTGCCCTTGACTGTTACGAATTTTGTCGGTCTGGCCGAAGGCACCAAGGATTCCAACCGGGGCAGAGGCGTTCGCTTTTACGATGGGCTGACCTTTCATCGTGTTATTCCGGATTTTATGATTCAAGGGGGTGATCCTGACGGAAGCGGCGCCGGTGGACCCGGATATCAATTTCCCGATGAGATTGACCCGACGCTCAGGCATGATGTTCCGGGTGTATTATCAATGGCGAATGCCGGTCCGGGGACCAACGGAAGTCAATTTTTCATTACCCACACAAAAACACCCTGGCTGGACGGCAAACATACCGTCTTTGGTCACGTCATACAAGGACAGGATGTTGTCAACGCCATCCGGCAGGGTGATACCATCCGAAAAATTAATGTCATCCGGGTAGGCGCCAGGGTCGCCGCGTTCAAAGCGGATCAGGATTCATTTGACACACTGCTTGCAAAACACAACCGGGGAAAAAGATGAAAAAAAGGCCCTGGAATAGTTTGCTTACCTTATCGGCCAAATATTGATTTGACATGAAAGGTTGTTTTTCTTATACTCTCGCGCAAATCAAAAGTGCCCGTCAATCCAGACAGAGCGTGAAGGAGAGGATCGAATGATAAAGAAAATCAGTGTTGGATTTACGTATGGATTCACGATGATATTTGCCGCAGGTCTTTTCATGCTTACCATTAGTGATGCTCTGGCAGCGCCGTCCACCGGACAGGTTACCAGCATGTGGGAGAGTCAGCACAACGTCAAAGGCCGGGTGCTGAGTGTCAAAAGCAGGGGGGGGGAACGAACAACCAACGAACTTCACGGCAAGCACTATCTTACCCCTGTGGCGACATGCTGGGACTACGACATCGTTGAACTTCAGAAATGCGGATGCCGTCTCTTTGCAAAATCCAGCGCCTGTTGCCGCAAAGGTTCTTCTCAGGACTGCGAGCTGCGAATAGGTGATTCAAAAATGATAGACTGTGCACCTTATGGAAAGCCGAAATTTGGACTCTCCGGGAATGCTGAACCCGGCGAATGCAAATCGCAACGCAGGCAATCCGAGTGCTGGAAACGTAAAGACTTGGTTTTTGGCCCCGGTTACGTCATTGGACCGTGCAGGGGAAGCAACGAACTTCAGGATTTTCCTCCTTATTTCATCTGCCCCAACGGGCAAAAGACTGTTCAGGCCTTTTTGGACAAAAAATGTGGGCGAACGCCGGAGGATTGCGGATGTACTTTAGTGGAAGAATGTTCATCCGAAGGAGGGCTGAAGTGCTATAATGACTGGAAATCAGGCAAGTCAGGTATCATAGATGCTGTATCATCGGGAAAACCAATGAAAGATAACGTCTCCGAGGCGGCTACCGAGGCCGCAGGTACCGCCATTAATAAGTTAAAAGATTTATGGTAACAGTGGATTCACTTCATGGTTGTCCAAAACTCCCTGTGGCTTGCTGCGGGGAGTTTCACCTTCTCCATAGGAGAATAGCACAAAGGACTAATCCGACATTTGGACATAACGCGCATAGATAACCGCGGCTTCAACCCGGTTGCGGATTCCCGCCTTCTCGAAAATATTGCGGACATGCGTCTTAACGGTCTTGGTGCTCAGGAAAAGCTTATCGGCGATCTCTTCATTGGTCATGCTTTCGCTGATCAGCGCCAGGATCTCCATCTCCCGCGGGGAAAGCGCTTTCAACTTTTCAAAATTCAGGTGAGCCAGAGGTTTAATGCGGTCTCTTCTTCTGATGGCTTCCTTGATGAATTCTTCAAAAACCCGTGCAACCATTGCAGCGTCAAGCCAGATTTCTCCCCGGGCGACGGCGCGAATGCATTTAATGAGCATCTCATCACCAAGCACAGTTCGGAAAAACCCTCTTACTCCCGCCTCAATCTCGGTCATAACGCTTTCCTCGTTGTAGCGTTCGCCGACGATAATAAATTTCGTGGCAATAAATTTATCCCTGTAAGCAAGGACTTCTTGTACATCAATGGCTGCCGCATCCCGCAGAATGGTCTGATCCAGGAGGAGTACATCCGGCTGCGTCACAAACGTTTGCTCCAAAAAAGCAATGGACTGTTTCATCTCGCTCTTGAAATGATTAATGACGATGCTGCTGAGCAGACTTATATCGTTCTCCTCGCGCAGGCGACCTGCAAGACGTTGCAGATACCCTTCATTACGAGTGATTACGGTCAGCTTGATCTTCTTCATCTTTTCCCCCCGGTAATCTTCACATTGCCGTTCCAGTGTTTCTGAAGTCGGTTTCGGAGAAAACGCTAATTCTTAATGACCTTCTTGTAGTCATTTTACCACAAATTGCGTTAGAGTTTGTTTTTTTTTATTTAAATATTCAGAACTGCTTCTGTTTAGATCAGTATAATGCTTTCGGTTATAAAGCAAGCAGCAACGATTGACTCGTATCAAACCTATCGAATAAATATTGGACTATGCAGTCCAGATTTGAGAGATCGAAAAGTTTTGCCGTTTAAAAGATGAAGGTTTTTAGCCAACCTCTTTGCAGAATCCACAATAACTATCCGCGGGGAGCGTCACTACCCGTTTTTTCAATAATGCTGTGCTTATATTTTTCCTGTACTGTGGTTTTTTCATGTTTTCGCTTTCTATTGACATTCCAATACGATGCGTATAGAAAACAACATAAAATGAATTTCCGACCGCAATGACTGGAAAAAGAAAAAAGGAGTCGTCCTATGAGATCATATGTTGTTATTTCCACCATGGGGTCGGATCGTCCCGGCCTGGCCAAAGAAATTGCTGAATTTTTTACCGCCCGGGGCATCAATATCGAGCGGTCCCGCGGTTGTGTGCTGGGCAATGAATTCGGCATGATCATTCTCACATCGGGAAAGACAGACGACATCGAGCGCCTGATTAAAGACCTGGACAGCCTGCGCGAAAAAACAAAACTGGAAATCTTCGTCCGCAAGACCAAGGCACCCAGTCATCGTGACGTATTGCCGTCGATCCCTTACAAGCTAATCGCCACTTCCATTGATCATCCGGGGATCATCCATCAAATCTGCAAGTCACTCCAGCTGCGGGGGGTCAGCATTGAAGACATTTCCACCAACGTGGATAATAATCCCTTCACGGGAGCGAATGTATTTCATATGGTCTGCTACTTTTCTCTGCCGCCGGCTGTTAAAATTATCGACCTGAAGAACGATTTTAACCGCATTAGCGACGAATACAACATCGATATCCGGTTTGACGCCGTGATCAGTAAATAACGCTATGAGAAAAACGAAAGAACACAGCCCGGGAAAAAATCTGCGGTACATTGTTGACATTGCCTCAATACTCGGATTGACGGAAGATGATCTGGAATTATACGGTCGTTACAAGGCCAAAATAAGGCTGGAGGTAACCCGGAGATTTTCACGCAGGAATAACTCGTCTTTAATTCTTGTGTCAGCCATGACACCGACCCCGGCCGGGGAAGGAAAGACCACCGTGTCCATCGGGCTTGCGCAGGCTCTGGCGAAAATCGGCAAGTCCACCATCGCGGCCCTGCGGGAGCCATCCCTCGGGCCTGTTTTCGGCATCAAAGGCGGGGCGACCGGCGGCGGACTTTCCCGCGTTCATCCTGTCGATGACATTAATCTCCATTTCACTAACGACTTTCCAGCGGTGGAAAGCGCGCACAACCTGCTTTCCGCCATCGTGGACAATTCCATCTTTCACGGCAATCCTTTAAATATCGATCCGCGCAAAATCACCTGGCGCAGGGTCATAGACATGAACGACCGTTCGCTTCGGGATATCGTCATCGGTTTGGGCGGCTCGACCAACGGAGTGCCTCGGGAAACCGGATTTGATATTGTTCCATCCAGTGAAATTATGGCAATTCTCTGCCTTTCGCGTTCCTATGAAGAGTTGAAAGAGAAGATAAGCAGGATTCTGGTGAGCTTCACCTATGACGACCGACCGGTGCTTGCCGGCGACCTGAAAGTGGAGGGCGCGGTCACGGCGCTTTTAAAATACGCGTTGTTGCCCAATCTGGTGCAAACCACCGAAGGCGTGCCGGCAATTGTCCACGGAGGTCCATTTGCGAACATTGCCCAGGGGACCAACAGTATCATCGGCACGGACCTGGCGCTGCGTCTTGCGGATTATGTGGTGACCGAAGCAGGATTTGGTTTTGACCTCGGCGCAGAGAAGTATTTCGATATCGTCGCTCCCTACGGCAATTTTAATCCCCGGATTGTTGTTTTGGTTGCCACCGTTCGTGCACTGAAATATCATGCGGGCATTGCACGGGAAGAACTGAATGATCCCAACCCCCACGCGGCCGTGCTGGGGATGGCAAACTTGCGCAAGCACTATGAAAATATCGACAAATTCAACGTTCCCTGCATTGTTGCTTTAAACCGGTTTCCTTCAGATACGGATGAAGAAATACAAGCGGTTGTGAAAGCCGCTGAGAACGAAGGCATGAACATTGCCCCGACGGATATCTTTAGACTTGGAGGTGACGGCGGTTTGGAGTTGGCAGAAAAGACCGTCCGGTTGATTGCCGGAGCAGAAGGAACATTTAAGCCGCTCTATGACTGGAACCTGCCGGTGGAAGATAAAATATTTAAAGTTGCGAGCGAAATCTACGGCGCTGTTTCCATTGATTACCAGCCGCAGGCCAGGCGCAATCTCGATATGATCAAAAAGATCGGCTACGATAGACTGCCGGTCTGCATTGCCAAGACCCAACAGTCGCTTTCCGACAACCCGAACCTCCTGGGTCTTCCCATCAACTTCATCGTGACCGTTCGGGAAATCAAAATTGCCTCCGGTGCAGGATTCCTGATCCCCATTACCGGAGAGATCCTGCGGATGCCAGGTCTTTCCAAGGCACCCGCCGCCTACAACATCAATATTGACAACACCGGAAATATCAAGGGGATTGTGTAGCGATTACTGATTGTCCTGCAGGAATGTTCCGGAAAGATTCTTTCTATTATCCTGCTGATGTTAGGTCGAAATCTTTTATCGATATAACACCATGTGGAAAGGGTCATACTTTTCATTAAGGCATTTTTCTATTTCCGCAGATCTTGCCTGGCAAAACAGGATATATTTGCCTTTCGGCATGGCTTTTTCGAGATATTCAAAGATTGATAAATGTGGTTCCGCTATGGCAACAGTCAGTTTCTGATAACTATTGTTCATAACGACAATGCGATTTTTAAAAGCATATTGTTCACCGATGGCTTTTTGCAGTGAGGTGGATACTTTGAAATTTTTCAGCGAGACAACGGGCATACTGAAATGCGCGGAAAGCGCATTGATATAATTTACTTCTGTTATCATATTGCTCAAGGTGAGCATAGTGCCCAGATGTTTGTGCATCCCTAAGCTTTTTTGATGTCTTTGCTTTATGAGAACATCGTTTAACTGCTCGTCAGTGATGATATTATTATCAATAAGAATTTCTCCAAGTTTTTTTCTTTTATTGCTGAAGTAAATAGTTTTCATGATTTTTGACTGGGGGATGCCCATTTCACAGAGGATTTGTCCCAGATACTTTGTCGGCTGCCGTCTCTTTCTTTCCATGGCTTCACTTAAATCGGATGCCGTGATAATTTTTTTCGAGACCAGTATCTCACCGATTTTGCTAGATGATGTTATGGGAAAGGCTTCCGGTTCACTTGTGACAACAGCCATGTCGCTGGATGAATATTTGCGATTAATGTAGGAATTGGACGGGGAGACGCCCAACTCGCGTAGTATTTGTCCCGGTGACTTGCAGGTTTCTCGTTGCTCTGTAGTGGCATTCATGATCTTCAGTCTCAGCTTTCAGGTCAGTAATAGTCAGTTTTACCGCATGCGGGTAACATTTTGGTTTTTTTTAGATTTTATCCCCCTTTATCTGGTCATTAATTGCTCACATCAAATGACTTCATAACTATTATGCATGTAAAATACCGTTTTTTAAAGCTGAAGCAAATTACATTGAAGGAGGCAGATTGTAAATACTTAATTCGATGTATTTCAATGTAATTCATTGTACTCATAATTTCATGTGGCTGGTGAAAGAAGGGAAGAATTACTGTGATTAATATGTTGATAATCTTATAATTTTAGCTGCTTGTAATACAAACACCTTATAGAAAAGATTCTTGATCGCATTTCCTCAAAAAGATAATTATTTTGATCCACCATATTTTGCATGGACAAACAATCCTATCAGTTTTGTTGGCTCAGACCGTAGCCTCTACAAATGGGAACTCACCAAGGAAGCCCAGAAGTCCCTCATGGGAAACGACGCTGACAAATACCCCACCTTCCACTACTACATCGTCGCAAAGGATCTGGAGAAGCTAGCAAAGGAAAAGAAACAAGGGTTGGGAAATAATTGGTGAATGGTGTATAGTGAATAGTGGAAGTGTATGGTCCAGAGGTCATGCTTCAGATAAGATCCGAGACGATGACAGATGGCGACCAGCTTCGACAGGCTCAGCGAACGGAAGGGGCAAGGTACGGCTCCGCTTCCTATCCTTCGCCGGCGGAGGTGGTGAAGTTAAAGCTTTCCGCAGGGGCTATGCTTTATGTCGCATGCATTACAACTTCTCTGGATTCCGTGAACAGTTATTTCGGGGATCTCCCGGGCGCTTTATGACTCATGAACAACAACTTTTTCAGGTTTTCTCATCGTAATGCTGTCCACAGGGCATTCTTTGCTGCAGAATCCGCAGCCGATGCAGGCTTTGGGATTTTTCAGATACGGGAAGGCGTCCACCCCTTTTTTTCTGGGTCGCTCCGACAGGGCCAGACACCCAACCGGGCAAGCGTCGATACAGATGCCGCAGGCTATGCAGCTTTCGATCACGATCTCCGGTTTTGGCCATTCCGATCGTTTCATCATGATACACGAGACGCCTTCGGTGTCCAGGACAGCAGACTGAGGGCA
>JBDKTZ010000538.1:0-2455 GCA_039679975.1 Prolixibacteraceae bacterium | reverse complement strand
AGTAAGGAATTTGATGATTTTAAGGATTTTCTGATGACGAAATAGCAGTTAGGGCCAATCGGTTCAAGTGTGGGTACTTCTTGCCCTGAAATAATTTTCCCGGGTCTTTGTGGCTTCGAAATACTTTTGAACAAAACGGATTTCTGAATAAGTGAACTCGTTTCCGAGTGTTTCTTTCGCAGCACCGGCGTGGGAAGAAGGGTGTGATGCAAAATATTTCAGAATGACTTCCGATTTGGCAGGACTGACAAACCGTTCAAGCGGAATTTCACCTGTTCCCACAAAATAGGCCAGGTGTCCTTCGATCGTGGATATGGCCATTTCTCTTTCTCCGGCTATGTCCGGGATTGATTTTCCTGTGCGAAATAATTCGAAGCTCAAATGTTTTGAATCGAGCGCGGTCATGGCTGCTTCTTTTTCTGCATCAAGGGGAAGCTCCATTCCTTTTTCACGGCGGTAAGCAATGGTCATTTCCAGGATCTCCCTGCCATATTGCTGCATTTTTTTACCACCCATCCCTTTTACTTTTTTCAGTTCGATCCGGGTCGCGGGCAATGCTTCGACGATCGCAACCATTGTTTTTTGCGCGATGATTCCAGATATTTCCGATTTTGCGGCTTTTGCTTTAGCCTGTCTCCATGAATGTAATTTATGGAAGAAATCCGGGTATTTCGAAATGGTTGATTTTCCTGATTTTTCGGAGGAGATGATTTCCTCCTGATCGATTGATGCCTTTGCCCGTGCTTCCAGGTAATTTTTTAGGTTGAATCCATTCAGACAGCTCTTCAGACTTCCTTTTTTTACGGCAATTTCGCGATACAAATTTTCGAAGGCTTGCCTGAAGCTCTTTCTTACAGCTTTATTATCAGTTTCGTAACCGGCATCATCCAGTGTTTTGACGACAATCGTATCGAGTTTCTCCAGAAAATACTGACTGCCCTTCATGATCCGTTCCTGAAGTTGTTCATTGTTTTCTGCGTCAGGATTGATCCGGAGTAAATTTCGGATTTGTCCTTCAAATTTTGCAGCTACCCCGATCATTTCGGTTTCCATGGGTGAGAGGATCGATTGCAGCCTGATGTTCAGATCGCCAAGCAGCAATGCACCATGTTCCTGACACAGTTTTCGCAGGTATATGACCCTGTACCGGATAGGTTTCATATCGAATAACTCGGAAAGCAAATCCTGCTGGTAAAGTTTACGCGCCTGTTGTAGATCATTTTCACCCGGTTGCTGTTGTTCTACCTGGTTTGAGAAGGAAGCGACCGTAGAATCGGTTCTGATGCTTCTTAATTCGATCGGGGTGCTAAGAACAAGTCCTTCCAGCGTTCTGCAGCGGCTAAGGGCTACATAAACCTGCCCATGCGCAAATGACTGTCGGGCATTGATAACGGCTCTGTCGAAAGTCAGTCCCTGACTCTTATGAATGGTGATTGCCCACGCCAGCTTTAGCGGAAACTGTTCGAAAGTACCTATGATATTTTCTTCAATTTCCCGCGTTTCCGGATTCAACATATAGGTTGTGTTTTCCCATTTCTCCCGTTCCGCTTTAACCGGTTCAGCATTGTCCTTGCATTGCACTTCGACGTAGTCGTTATCGACGGAGACAATTGTTCCTATTTTGCCGTTAAAATATCTCCGGTGAGCAGAACTGTCATTTTTGATGAACATGACCTGTGCTCCTGCCTTGAGTGTCAGCTCTTCTTCGGTCGGATACATATAATCAGGGAATTCACCTTCAATCTTTGCACGAAAGAGACGGGGCTTTGCACTTAATTCATTCAATTTGGATTCATTGATCTCCCTGGACTGGTAATTATGGGTTGTCAGAGTAATATATTCATCCTCATCCTTTGGACGAAACCCGGGAATATATCTTTTATTCAGTTCAGTGATCGCTGATTCACTTGCGTTGTCTTCCCTTATTTGGCCGAGCAATTTGATAAAATGTTCATCATTTTGCCTGAAAATATGTTTTAGCTCGATGCTGACAAACCTGGTCTGCCGCAATGCCCGGCTGCTGAAAAAGTAACAGGTATCATACCAGGCTTTCAGGAGGTCCCATTCTTCATCCTTTATAACGGGAGCCAATTGCCGGAGGTCACCGATCATCAGCAACTGAACTCCCCCGAAAGGTTTCTTCCGGTCTTTGAAGCGGCGCAGCACCTCATCGATCGCGTCAAGCATGTCGGCGCGTACCATACTGATCTCATCAATGATTAACAGGTCGAGGCTCCTGACGATGTTGATTTTGTCTTTGCTGAAGCGCTTGACCGCCTGCTGACTGTTTTCACGGGAAGGACCGTCTGCCGGCGGATCAGGGTTGATGGCAGGGATCTGCGGACCGAACGACATCTGGAAAAAGGAATGAATAGTAACTCCGCCGGCATTCATGGCAGCTACTCCTGTCGGAGCCACCACGATCATTCGTTTGGGAGAAACTTTCTTTAGGTTG
>JBDKTZ010000422.1:0-15658 GCA_039679975.1 Prolixibacteraceae bacterium | reverse complement strand
CCATTCCCCAGGATCAGGATTCCCAATCCCGCGAAAAATAGTGTTTTACGAAATTCCGGATTATCGTTGTACATGGCACTGGCCGCCAGGAAAAACTGGCCCAAGGCCATGGTGATCCCGCCAATGTAAATGCATTTTCGCTGACCAAGCAACTTGTCCGCCAGGATTCCCCCGATGATCGGGGTTACATATACCAGGGCGGTAAATATTCCGTAGATCGTGAACGCATCGAGTTCCGCAAGTTCAAAACCACCGTTTGCGTATGTTGCCGTTAAAAAAAGCACCAGCAGCGCCCGCATGCCATAATAACTGAATCTCTCCCACATTTCGGCGGCGAAAAGGGTGGAAAGCCCCACGGGATGTCCGAAAAAGGCTTTATTTTTATCTGTACTCATCATGAAGGATAATTAAAGAAACGCAAATATATCAAAAATGTAAGCAGGAAAAGTGATCCTGATCATACTTAGTATCTGCCATACGGCAGGTTTAACATCTTTTTCCTCAATTTCGAAACATCAAAGTCTGCCGTTTTCCAACAAAAACTCAGAAAGCGTTGAATGAAACCCGAAAAATGAGTTAATTTTAGAAAATCGATCCGTTCATTTTTCTGCATAGAAGAAAGGCGAAATTGAAAAGGTATAGCTATGAAGATTTTTACTACCAGACAGATTGCTGAAATTGATCGTTTCACCATCGAAAATGAACCGGTTCCGGATATTGACCTGATGGAAAGGGCAGCGCTGCAAATCGTGAATTGGCTTGTTCGTCACATCCACACAAGCAAAAAGCTTTTGTTTTACGCGGGACCCGGGAACAATGGCGGAGATGCAATGGCTGTTGCCCGAATGATGGCCAACAGGAACTATAGTTGTGACCTGTTCCTGCTGGACTTGGGCAAAGGATTAAAAGGTTCACCTGCCATCAATCTCAAACGACTGGAAGATCAGGGGAAGGTTAAGGTAAAAAGAATTACATCCGAGAAAGATCTGACCGGGGTTCCGTTCGAAGCTGTTGTGATTGACGGGTTATTCGGATCAGGTCTGACCAGGCAAACCGACGGTCTGGCAGAGAAAGTGATTGCCGCCATTAATGCTTCCGGAGCGTATGTCATTTCGATTGACATGCCCAGTGGCTTGTTTGGAGAGGACAATTCTGCCAACGACTTGTCGAAGGTGATCAAAGCCTCCCGTACGCTCACCTTTCAGTTTCCCAAACTAAGTTTCTTTTTCCCGGAACATGGCGTATTGGTAGGACAATGGGAGGTTCTGCCAATCGATCTTCATCCGGAGGCCATTGCTATGACCGAAACGCCTTTTTATTTTTTAAGTTCGGAGTTCATTGCATCAAAGCTAGTGAAACGGAACAAATTCGCGCATAAGGGAAATTTTGGCCATGCTTTACTGATCGCCGGTTCACGTTGCAAGATTGGGGCCGCGGTGCTGGCTTCGAGGTCATGCCTGAGAAGTGGTGTGGGGCTGCTCACCACTCATGTGCCCAATCCTGCTGTACCTATTATCCAGGGTGCCGTTCCTGAAGCCATGTGTTCGGCGGATGCTTCGGACCTCATGTTCACGGAGTTTCCGGATTTATCGTTTTATACGGCAGTTGGCGTTGGTCCCGGTATTGGAATGAAACCCAACTGTAAAAAAGCATTGCGTGAATTATTGGAGCAAAAGCCCGGTAAAATCGTTCTTGATGCAGATGCTCTTAATATTCTTTCCGGTCAAAAAGAATGGCTGAACCTGCTTCCTGAAAATGCCGTATTAACGCCACACCCAAAGGAATTCGAACGCCTCACAGGCCCCGTGAAAGATTCGTGGACGCGATTACAATTACAAGTGCAGTTCTCAAAGAACTACAACGTAATCGTGGTGCTGAAAGGAGCTTATACCTGTATCAGTTTACCCAATGGGCAGGTCTTCTTCAATACGACCGGAAACCCGGGAATGGCTACTGCCGGAAGCGGCGATGTACTCACCGGTCTCATTCTCGGATTGTTGGCCCAACCTTATTCCCGCGAAGATGCAGCTCTCCTGGGCGTATACCTGCATGGTCTGGCAGGAGATATTGCCGCTGCACACATAGGGCAGGAGGCCTTGACCTCGGGCGACTTAACCGAAAACCTGGGCAAAGCATTCCTGTACTTAAGAAAGCAGGATTCACAAAGAGCGGTAAAGAAATTTTGAACGAAGCGATTTTTATGAGTCAAAGGCTCTTTTTTTGAGCCTACAATAGCTATTTTTGAAGTCAATCGAAAATATAAACAAATGAAAACAGGATACAGATTATTTTTCATTTTAATGATTCTGAGCAGCAGTGTTTTGGCGCAACGAAGCGATAAAAAGGAGGGAGCTGTTGCTTTTACCAATGGCGTGGTTTACAGTTTACCGCGGACCGGTGTGCGGATTTATGTCACAGCAACTCAGGAAAAGTTTTTTTTCGGACCTTATTATCAATACGCAGAACCCATGCTGGGACTCAAAAATGCGCCTTCGTCAGATAGGGAAAGCTGGACGATTGATGATATTCGTATCGAAACATTCAGCGAACCTGATCCCAGCCAGGTATTTAAAGCTACCGGGCCTGTTGGTTCCCTGGTCAGTCTCAGTCCTTCAGGAACGATAACCGGTATCAATGCAGGTGCGGAGACGCAGGAAGAAGCTTTTCCTGTATCCACATTTATAGATAATGCAGCCATTCCGGCGGTGCCTTTCCCCGATCTTTCATTGGATTCTTTTTTTGAAAAGCCCGATTCGACACGAAAGAATACGCTTGTGATTAAATCGCCGGAAGAAAAAGCGCAGGAGGCTGCTCATACGATAACCAAATTGCGGAAACGACGTTTTAAGACCCTGGCCAATGGCTATGAAGAGCAGCTACCCGACGGGCGCGCCTATGAAGTGATGGTCGAAGAACTTGATAAACTGGAAAAAGAATATGTTGCTCTTTTTATTGGCAAGTCATATAAAAACACGTTTAAATATTGCTTTGATTATATGCCTGGGAGCAATTCTGTTTCCGGAGAAGTCGTGTTCCGTTTTGCTGAAGGGAAAGGAATATTACCAGTGTCGGACATGAGCGGTAAACCGATACTGATCGATATGAAGAAGCTGGATAACCTGGCTTCGGCACAGGCAAAAGCGGCAACAGGTACTCCCTCTGCCGGCGGAGTTTTTTATCGTATGCCGGGAAAGGCTGAAATCAGAATATTAAATGGCATTAACCTGATGGCAACCACCAGGGCCGACATTGCACAATTCGGAACCACGGCATTTGTTCCTGACGAACTGCTGGATGGTAATCACAGGATTATTTTTCATCCGAAGACCGGCGGTATAAAATCAATTCAGCAAAAATAACCGGTGAAGTATCGTAATCAAGACTAATCATGCCAACCGATCTCATACAACAAACACTAAGAGATTCCGGAAGGGTCCGCTGGATCGCTGTGCTCATTCTTTCGTTTACCATGTTTGCTGCATACATGTTTACGGAAGTGATTTCCCCTTTAAAACCGATACTCGAAAGGACCTACGGGTGGGACCCGACCGATTTTGGTACAGTAACCAGTGCGTACGGTCTCTTTAATGTATTTTTTTTCATGCTGATCATTGTCGGATATTTGCTCGATAAATTTGGGATTCGCTTTAGTACCCTGGCTTCGGCAGGGATCATGATTATTGGTGCATTGATGAAATGGATGGCATTTAAGGGTGTGTTCTCACCGGAAAATGAAATCGATATATTTGGATTTTTTCAGCTGAAAGAGCAGGTATTCTTTGCGATGCTGGGATATGCCATTTTTGGTATTGGTTCTGAATACGCGGGAATCGTTGTAACCAAGGCCATCGTGAAATGGTTCCATGGCTATGAGGTAGCCCTGGCCTTGGGTATTCAGGTTGCCATTGCGCGCCTGGGTTCATTTGTCCCGTTGGCGTTCGGTGCGCTGGTTGCCGCCAGAACCGATGTTCCGTTCTGGATATTGGTGTCAACGCTATTCCTGATCGCTGGTCTGATCGCGTTCTTTTATTATAATCTGATGGATAAGAAGCTTGACAGGCAGGTAAAAGAAACACTGCCTGCGTCGGACGAAGAGGAATTCAGGATAGGAGATATCCGGGTGATTATCTCGAACAGGGGATTTTGGCTGATCGCACTACTATGCCTCTTATTTTATGCAGCGGTATTTCCGTTTTATAAATACGGACCTGACCTGATGGTGAATAAATTTGGAGTGAGTGAAGAATGGGCCGGACTGCTTCCTTCCCTGGTTCCGTTTGGGACGATGTTGCTTACGCCTTTATTCGGGAGCCTGTATGACAACAAAGGAAGAGGTGCAAGTATCATGATCCTGGGAGCACTGTTCCTGGTTGTGGTACATGCTATTTTTTTCCTGCCTTTTGTGACCAGCGTAGTTGTTGCTTTTTTCAATGTTCTTCTCCTTGGTATAGCTTTTTCGCTGGTGCCTTCAGCCATGTGGCCTTCAGTCGCTAAAATCATTCCGGAAAAACAACTGGGAAGCGCCTATGCCCTGATATTCTGGATCCAGAACATCGGTTTATGGGGAATCCCGCTGCTGGTTGGTATTGTGCTGGATAAGACAAATCCGGGGGTTGCCGCGGCAAAACAGGCTGGTGAAAACGTTACTTATAATTATACAACAACCTGGACGATCTTTCTCCTGCTTGCCATACTGGCTATCCTGGCAGCGCTGCTGCTAAAGGCCGAGGACCGGAAGAAAGGTTACGGGCTTGAATTGCCCAATATTAAAAAGAACTAATTACATCACGTCTGTGCGGAATCTAAGGCTTTCGCACGGGAAGCGTTATAAAACTGATAAAAATGGATCGAAACATTCGTTTACTGGAACCCCGGGCTATTTGGGAGATTTTTGACCAGATCACCCGGATCCCCCGTCCTTCGTATCATGAAGAACGGATTCAGGATTTTGCTTTTCAGTTCGGAGAGAATCTGGGACTGGAAACGATAAAGGATAAAGCAGGGAACATCCTCATCCGTAAGCCGTCTACACCCGGAATGGAAAGCCGGAAAGGAGTTATCCTGCAAGGGCACCTGGATATGGTACCTCAGAAAAATAATGACAAGGTTCACAATTTCGTTCATGATCCCATTGAAGCATATATTGATGGCGGGTGGGTAACGGCTAATGGCACCACCCTGGGTGCCGATAATGGAATCGGGGTGGCTGCAGCTCTTGCTGTGCTGGCATCCAAGGCCATTGAACATGGTCCGCTGGAGGTATTATTTACGGCCACTGAAGAAACGGGTATGGACGGTGCTAAAAATCTGAAGGCAGGTGTTTTGAGAGGAGATATCCTTCTGAACATGGATTCGGAAGATGAAGGCGAGTTGTATGTTGGCTGTGCCGGCGGAGAAGATGTGGGCGCTCATTTCGCATACGCTCCGGAAGCTGTTCCTGGCAGGTCGCGGGCTTTTAAGCTTGAAGTAAGCGGACTGAAAGGCGGCCATTCGGGAATGGATATCATTCTGCAGCGCGGAAATGCCAATAAAGTGTTCTTTCGTTTGCTTAACCGGGCCTACCGGGCAACCGGAGTCCGTCTGGCGTCGATTGAAGGAGGGAGTCTGCGTAATGCCATTCCCCGGGAAGCAGTTGGCATATTGACGGTCGAAGCTTCAATGGTTGCGGAATTAAAGCAGATTATCGAAGCAGAATTCGAATTGGTCAGGACGGAGCTTTCGGCTACAGAACCTGACATAAAACTGATCATGACGGAGACCGAAATCCCTTCATCAGTAATGGATGAACAGACCCAGGTAAAGCTTACTAAAAGTATCATGGCCTGTCCCAATGGTGTGATCCGGATGAGCGATAATATGCCCGGACTGGTCGAGACTTCGGGTAATATGGCAGTTGTTAAATCGGACAGCCTTGCCGGAACGGTCGACGTTTCCTTCTTAATTCGCAGCTCGGTCGATTCGGCTAAGGCTGACCTTGGTAGCCGGTTGCATGCATTATTTACCCTGGCCGGAGCAGATGTTACCATTAGTGGAGGTTATCCGGGATGGAAACCCAACCTCAGATCTCCGATACTGAAAACCATGCAACAGGTTTATCAGAATAAGTATGGGAAAATCCCTGAAATAAAAGCAATTCACGCTGGTTTGGAATGCGGAATACTGGCAGGAGCCTATCCCGGATGGGATATGATTTCTTTTGGTCCGACTATTCGTTACCCGCATTCACCTGATGAGAAGGTCAATATTGCTTCGGTACAGAAGTTCTGGGATTTTCTGGTGGAAACGCTGAAGAATATCCCGTTAAAATAATGTTTAAGGATCCGGCCTGAAGCCGGATCCTTTTTAAGTTTTTGCAACCAGTACTATTTTTTCGTTTTCTTTTTTTGTAATTTTTGTAAGGAATGCATTGATTTCTTTAGATCAGCCTATGAAATTGCTCAACGTTCATCAGTTATATTATGTCTAAATAATTTTACCGTTACTGCGACAGACAATCAAGAATTTGTTTCATTACTGCTGTTTGTTTCTCACGGTTGGTGACCGTCTCAAAAGGGAAGCCCATTGTTATCACCTTATATCCTTTATTGAAGATTACCCCAGCGCTTTTGTTGTTGCCCTGGTACCTGACGATAGTCATTCCGGTGCTGTCAGCCGGGATAATAGCATCGGGCGATTCAACCCGATACAGATCGGGCCGGTAATCCATGTTAAAACCAAAAGTTCCGTCAAATGCGGGAACAGGGCTTCCATCAGTTGCCTTTACCAGCGGCGTTGCACTGGCATGATCGGTTCGTCCTGTATACCCAAGTATTTTTTTGACAAACTCTTTTTCTTCGTCTGTAACATTCCGTTCATTTGTTGTAAAAGGATCGCTGCCCACGTAGGCTCCGCTGATCAGCAGTCCGGCACGGGGTGTTTGAAGAAAATGAAGCAGCGCGCTGCGTAAGGCTGGAGTATAGAGTACATATTTTATGGTTCCTGAGGGAGAAACAGTGGTTTTTTCTTCCCCAAAAATCAGGTCGGTCAGCAGATACCGATCCAGTGTCAGATCACCTTGTTCAATGGACTGACGACTGCAGGAGACAAAACTGTAACCGGCATTCCGGATGGAAACGCCGTGTGTGTATACATGATCAAAATTATTGCCTAATGCAAGCATGCCTGCCCTGTGATCATAAGTTGCTCCGTGACCCGGATCATCATCATCCTTCCAGGGTTTCATTTGATTGAATTCGTATTCCTGTCCAATGGTCGACAGGTCATTGCCCCAGGCTACTCCTTCATCGATCCAGCCGGCAAAGCCGGTAAAGTTTCCTTCATTGATGACTTTTGGTGCAGACACCCGGTCAAAAGCATCAATGATGATCACTGTTTCTGCGTTTGGCCCGTTATCGCAAATCGCCAGCACGTTGGAAGGGAAACTTTCTCCACCCTGGTTCACTGCGGTAATTTTGAAAGAATAAATTGTTCCTTTTTCAAGGGGAGGTGACAAAAATTCTGTGGTATCGGTCAGTACTCCGTTGTCCCATCCCTGATCTTCTTTCCTTGTGTAAACCACGTATTGCTCAGGTTCGGCAGATGGTTCCGGCGGATCGCTTACGGGTTGCCATGAAAGCTTCGCCCGACCCTCGTGCAGCCTCGCCTGGAACCGGTTTACGGGCAAAGGCTGAACCACATACGAGCACTGATGATACTCTGCCAGAAACTTCAGTATGCTTTTATAAATGGCACGGGAAACCAGAAACCGGAATTCAGGATCGAGTGCATATTGCATATCCCCCAGGTTTTGATGCGAAAGCAATTCAAGCAACGCTGAAGGAACAGTGGGGTAGGTGGCCTCGCTGTATCGCTGATCCCACAGTTCACGCTGAGGCCAGGTTTTGTTCATGCCGGCCCGGATATCGTCTGTGATCTGTGTTGAAAGGAGATCGGCAAAATCCCGGTTGGTGAGACGATCTTCGCCATCGGGAAAGCGCTGATTGAACTCAACGTCCCGGCTGCTGTAGATAGCCAGCGTACCAACGAGCTTATCTGTGCCGGTATGATGACCTGCATCCGTGTGAAAAGCGAGACTGAGGTCGATCGGTATTTGCAGTCCCTGAATATTTTTCCCCTTTGTGACCCAAGGCTCCATGTACCGCCCTCCCAGCATATAGTTTACCCACCTGCCCCGGCTGCGATAATCGTCAACGTAATCGTTTTTATCTTCCTGTTGGTTAAAAACCAGCGTATCCGGGAAGCCTGCATACTGGAGATAGTAACGGGCAGCTTCCGTCCACCGGGGGCGTCCGCTTGTATTCCCATTTCGCGCAATACTGCCCATGCCCCCGCCAAAGCGAACCGCATCGGCAGTCAGTACTTTTTCTTTTGAGCCGTTGGTGAGCAAGGTTACGCTGCCTTGCTCCTTATTTTTTCCTGCCTGAAAATGAAAGGTACCCAGATAAACCCATGTTCCTCCTCCCACTTGCTGATTCACGATGAAATGAGTGATTCCGCCGGTATGACGGACTTCATAGTGAGCCTGATCATCACTCTCCGTTAAAGTCTGATAGGCAACATATACCGCGTATTCACCATCGCATGGGATAGCCGGAGTCCAGGTCACTCTGCCTTTGGAGCCGGGTTGAAGATGCAAAATACGGTAGTCACCTTGCTGAAAAGGATTTTGTTCTGACTGCCAGGGAGGTTTTCCATGTCCGTACGCTTTCCCCTGACCTGTTATGAACAGGTTTCGGTCGGGTTCTTCAGTGTACGACGAATCTCTGTTATCGGAAATGACTTCATTGACCTGCGTGTCTCTTTCCCGTGGAAGGTAAACATTGGCGCCGGCCTGCTCAAGCATAGGAACCACAAAAGGAAGCACAAAAGAAGTAGTCAGGACATCCTCAACAGTTGTAAAAAGTGTTGCTCTTTGCCAGCCCCAGCGATCCAGCTTGTTTTGATAATACCATCCATGACTGTTCCACAGAGCCAGATGGCGATTATTCAATCCGGAGATGACAGAATAAGGCCGGGATATATTTTGGACATGGACCGGTCGCTCCTGATTGTTCGCAGACAGACGCAACGAGTCTTTTTCATTGAGGTACCGGTTTGGCACCAGTCTTTCGAGAGGATATCCCTTCACGGTCACCTGAACATGATTTCGCCGTGCGAGTCCATGCAGTTTCTTTCCGAGTTGCTCTTGAATATCCGCAACATGGGCGGGGCGGAGAGGTTTATATGCAAATTCGTCTTTAAAGCGAATGAGGAGAGAATCAGAGGCAAAAAAAAGCGTATCAATTCCTGAGCGGGCAGGTGGCCTGTAAATAAATTCACCCTTGGCGGCGCCATCCAGAAAACGGCCGGTACGCCTGTATGCTTTTTGGGCTTTATAAGATAATTCTTTGATTTGTTGTTTGTTATAATAGGGTTGAGCCGGAGCCAGGTAGCCGGTCAGCACGAAAAACATGATCAGGTACTGCTTGTTCATTATCGGTCTTTTTATTCAAATGAAGAATCCTTCACTTTGAGGCTCCAATTTAATAAAATTTGTAACTTGTATGACCAGCTTTTTATTTTAAAAAGCCACCTGTTAGAGTGGCTTTCCTGATGATTTGATTTACTTATTTACTGGTTGACGTTTTCAGGTATTCATTGATGAGTTTAGCCCATTTTTCCGCAAACTGAATTTCACCGGTTAAGGTAAGGTTGTCATAGTCGGCATGATAGATATTGAAAGTGGTTTCTCTCTGATTTGAAGCAAGTTGTGTGAATGCCAGGTCAATTTTTTCAATGACATGCACGGAACCCACTGTCCGTCCCGTTTCCTCCATACGACATCTTTTGACGTCAGATAAATCAATTTTTTGTTGAACCTTTTTACCCTCATTCGTCCTGATAAAAAACAACTGATGTGTATTTTTGTCGATACCAATAATGATTTGATTGAATAATTCATGGTCCGTGATTGTGCATTGATTTTCTTCAGCAAAGGTTTTAAGTAGTCGCAAAGATTCACTGGCGGTCTTTTTTCTTTTTTGGTCTATGATCACGATTGGCAGTATGCAAAATACCAATAACACCAGTACGGTGATAATGGTGACGCTATTTAGTTCCATTTTGTTTATTTTTTTTATGTATATGATTGATAGGACATGCACATAAGGGAAATATACCCTTAATGTAGGTAATAGTTAATTCGTTTAGTAGGATAATGAAACCAGGCTACCAGAAATAATTAAAAGGAAAGGCAATGACCGTACTTGGGAACCCAGGCTCAATATTCTCGCAACTGAACAGATAATGAGAAAGCCGGTTATAGATTGATAATTCGAATATATCTTGATGGGCGATGTAATCGTTGATATGGTTTTTCAGACACGGAGCAGGGACCGTTCCGGCTCCGCTAACCTGATTTTCTGAGGGGATAGCGTTAAACAAGGATGCGCTTAAAAACGATCTTTCGTTCGATTTTTCATTCGTGCAGTTTTGCTCCCTGTCTACGACGGACAATACATTATTGCTGCTGTATGGAACTATTACAAAGCCATATAACAGGATCAAAGAGACCGAAACAATAATCTTAATCATCCGCTTCATGCTGCTAATATAAAAAATAATCAGCAAGAATGTTCACTTTGACGGATCCGAAATAAAAAGAGCCTTCTTTTCAGGAGGCCCTTTTCCTATTGGAGAGTAAAAGCTATCGTTCGCGAATGATCGTCTGAGCCCTGTTTGGTCCCACTGAGGCGATCGTGACAGGCAGACCGGTTTCTTCTTCTATGAATGACAAGTAATTATTGAATTCTTCGGGAAATTCATTTTCATGCGTCAGTTTTGTCAGATCTGACTTCCATCCCGGTAACTCCACATAAACCGGTTTTACGGTGTCGTTTAGTTCGAAGGGGAATCTTTCAATGACCTCTCCGTTCATTTCGTATCCGATACAGATTTTGATGGTGTCGAAATCGTCCAGGACATCAGCTTTCATCATAAATAATTCACTCACTCCATCGATCATGATAGCATATTTCAACGCAACCAGATCGAGCCATCCGCAACGGCGCGGCCGACCTGTCGTGGATCCGTACTCATTACCTGCGTTACGCAGTTTCTGTCCGGTTTCATCGTGCAGCTCTGTCGGGAAAGGTCCCATTCCCACGCGCGTGCAGTAGGCTTTAAAAATGCCATATACCCGGCCTATTTTCTGAGGGGCGATTCCAAGGCCTGTACAGGCGCCGGCGCAAATTGTACTGGACGAAGTCACATACGGATAAGAGCCAAAATCAATATCAAGCATCGTTCCCTGTGCCCCCTCTGCCAGAACGGATTTTTTTTCAGTCAGCAGATCGTTGATCTGATGCTCACTGTCGACAAGTTGGAATGATTTCAGGATTTCAATACTTTCCATCCATTCTTTTTCCCATTTTGCAAGCGTTTCCTGATAATCAAAATGGTAGAATTTATCCAGGAGTTCTTTGTGTGCGTTGACACGGTTGTTGTATTTTTCTTCAAAGTTTTCGAGCAGGTCGCCCACCCGCAATCCGTCGCGTCCAATTTTATCCTTATAAGTGGGGCCAATGCCTTTTAAAGTAGATCCGATCTTTGTTTTGCCTTTCGCTGTTTCGGAAGCAGCATCCAGCAAACGATGGGTAGGCAGAATCAGATGCGCTTTTTTAGAGATGTAAAGGTTTTTGTGCAGGTCTATGCCGTGTTTTTGGATTCCGGCAATTTCAGTTTTAAACACAACAGGATCCAAAACGACTCCGTTGCCAATAATATTGATCTTATTTTCGTGAAAGATTCCGGATGGAATGGTATGCAATACATGTTTGAAATCTTCGATTTCCAAGGTATGCCCCGCATTGGGACCCCCTTGAAATCGTGTAATTGCATCATATTTCGGTGTCAGAACATCCACAATTTTCCCTTTTCCTTCATCTCCCCATTGGAGGCCTAAGATAACATCTACCTTCATTTTCTTTGTCTTGTGTCTTGATAATTTGATACTTGTGATCTTCCCAAACAAACACATTAAACCGCGGAAATTTAGTTTTTAAATCCTACTAACTTCCACGGTGCCGTTGTAATTTATTTGGCAGATAAAATTACAAATAATTTTACATCAGCCATCAAAAATTGCCTGTTTATCACAGATGATTTTTATCCGGAACAGAGAGTTAACTTTCGAGATGTTCCCCGTATATATACAACGTATGATGCGACAACCTGAATTTATATTTCTGACAGGCTTCTTCGATGATTTCCCGTATACGGGGATCATAAAATTCATGCACGGTGCCGTTATGAATATCAATCAGATGATCATGCTGCAACGTGGCATATGCCTTTTCAAACTGGGCGATGTTCTTGCCAAACTGATGCTTCACAACCAGTTTGCACTCCAGCAAAAGATCGATGGTATTATATAGGGTAGCCCTGCTAACCCGGTAGTTTTTGTTTTTCATCGAAATATACAGCGACTCAATATCAAAATGACCTTCACGAGTGTATATTTCATCCAGAATGGCAAAACGCTCGGGTGTCTTCCGATGTCCGTTTTTTTCCAGGTACTCTGTGAACATATTTTTCACAGTTTCTTTTGTTTTAGGGCTATTCATATTTAAACCAACTTTAAATAAGCTACAAAAATATGAATTGTTTAGTCTAAATAAAAATTAATCTTCAAATTTTTCAATCCTTTCTATTTTTTCTATTCCTTTGATTTTCATCAGGCGGGCAATCAAATTATTGAGGTCATCCACATTGTGGATATAAATAAACAAGTCACCTTCAAAAATTCCGTCGTGGGTGTCGAACAGGACGGTTCGCATGTTAATGTTATTGAGTTTGGAAATGATATTGGTGACTTCGTTGACAATTCCGATGCGGTCGAGGCCGTTTAATTTAAGTCTGCTAAGGTAGGAGCGTTTTTTGAATTTGGTCCATTCGGCGGTAATAATCTTGTCTCCTTGCTGCGACATTAGTTTGTTTGCTTGTGGACAATTTCGTTTATGGATAATTACATGATTATTCGAAGCGATATAACCCAGGACGTTATCGCCCGGAATAGGCTGACAACACTGCGCGAGCGAATAATTGGAATCTTCGGGGTCTTCGGTGAGGATAAAGGTGGATTTTTTGTCTATTTTTTTCTCAGGAAGTTTCAGTTCGAAGTCGTTATTTTCTTCCTTGTTCCGGTTGAAGGTAAGTTTCCAGTATTTCGCAAGTTTATTTTGCCGCCTGGTTTTCAGAATTTGTTCAAGATCTTCAAAATCGATGAAGCCCATCCCGGCATGGGCATACAGTTGATCTTTATTGGAAAGGTTATAATAGGAAGCGAGTTTTTTAAGGGTATCGGATGAAGGTTTAATATGGTATTGCTGCAATTTGTCTTCGATGATTTCGCGGCCTTCTTCCAGGTGCTTTTTTTTGTCCAGCTTAAAGGCTTGTTTCAGTTTGGTTTTGGCTTTTGCAGTAACGATAAACTTTAGCCAGCCAATGTCGGGCTTCTGCGCTTTGGAAGTCAATATCTCGATCTGATCGCCGCTTCCGATCACATGACTGACGCCGACCAGGCGGTGATTGATTTTTGCACCGATACAATGATTCCCCAGGTCTGTATGAATTTCATATGCGAAATCAATAATGGTTGCTCCTTTGGGCATCGTTACCATTTTACCTTTTGGCGTAAAGACAACGATCTCCGATGAGTAGAGGTTCATTTTGAACTCGTCCAGAAATTCCAGTGCATCCGATTCAGGATTCAGAAGCATTTCTCTGATTTTTTCAAGCCATTTATCAAGTTCTGATTCTGTTGTTTGAACGCCTTTGTATTTGTAATGAGCAGCAAAACCCCGTTCGGCAATGGCATCCATGCGCTCAGTCCGGATCTGTACTTCCACCCATTTTCCCTGCGGGCCCATCACTGTCACGTGCAGCGCCTCATAACCGTTCGCTTTGGGCATCGTGATCCAGTCGCGGATCCGGTCCGGTTTTGGTTTGTAAATATCGGTGATCAGAGAAAGAATATCAAAACATTGTCGTTTTTCAGAAACATTATCCCGCGGTTTAAACACGATCCGGATGGCCAGCAAATCATAGATCTCATCGAACGAGACACCTTTGTTTTGCATTTTATCCCAAATGGAATAAATAGACTTCAGCCTGCCCGATATATTGAATTCTATTTTTTCATCAGTCAACTGTTTTTTAATCGGTTCGATGAATTCATTGACCAGATAATCTCTTTTTTCTCTTTGATTGTGCAGCCTGAATTTTATCAGGTTGTAGGTTTCCGGTTGGCGAAACTTTAAACTCAGATCCTCGAGCTCTGTCTTTATCGTATATAAACCGAGGCGGTGAGCCAGAGGTGCAAATATATATAACGTTTCGGCTGCTATTTTTAATTGCTTTGACGGGGGCATACTGTCGAGTGTCCGCATGTTGTGGAGGCGATCAGCAAGTTTAATGAGGATCACCCGAACGTCGTCCGACAAGGTCATCAGCATTTTGCGGAAGTTGGTGGCTTGTTTAGAATCCTGCTGTGATGTGATTTCGTCGCTTAATTTGGTTAAACCGTCGACTATTTTGGCCACCTTGGTACCAAAAAGATTGGAAATATCTTCGAGGGTGTAGTCGGTATCCTCGACTACGTCATGTAAGATCGCGGATAAGATGGAAGTTACTCCCAGACCGATTTCGCCTGAAACGATATTTGCAACTGCCAGGGGATGGATAATATATGGATCTCCTGATTTCCTTTTAACCCCTGCGTGAGCTTCATTCGCAAATTCAAAAGCTTTCCTGATCCGGTCGCGGTCTTCTTCAGAAAACCGTTGACCGAACGAGCGAACCAGGTCATTGTAATAATCATCAATTAACCGTTGATCGGCTTTGGTCAGTAATTTATTTATTCCTTCCTCCATTGATGTAAGGACTTCCCCGAATGTTCGGATCGGTAAATATAATCGATTTCAGAGATAATTGAATGCCAAACTCTTCTGCTGAAAGGGAAAATTTACCTTCCGTTAAACTAATAACAATTCAAAGTGCCGCTCGCGGATGAATTACAGCAAAAATTCAGCCAGACTATTGCCGCGAAGGGATCGGTCATTTATATCGTCCAGCAACGCAGCCCGCTTTTTGTAAATTGAAAAGGATGAATGTTTCCGCCAAATTTGCCCAGGTTTTCGATGACCTGGTAACGGGTATTTCCCGGACAGAAGAAAAACATGTAGCCGCCGCCGCCTGCACCTGATATTTTTCCGCCTATGGATCCGGCCTGCATGGCCGTTTTGTAAATTTCATCAATGAAGGGGTTGCTGATATCGGGCGCCATCTGTTTTTTGAATTCCCACCCTTGATTCATAATCTCTCCGAGTGTATTCAGCTCATTTTTAAGAAGGGCTTCTTTCATCAGAACAGCCATTTCCCGCGTTTTGTGCATAGCATTGACTGATGTTGCCGACTGATCCCGGATGCTTTGCTGTTGCTTTTCTATGATCCTGGATGACAGCCTGCTTGTTCCGGTGTAATAAAGGATCATATCGAAGGCGAGTTCCTTTAAAACCTCTTCCTTGATTCGGAGGGGGTTCACGATAACTTTGTCATCGGCAAAAAATTCCATGAAATTGACACCTCCGAAAGTGGCGGCATACTGATCCTGTTTCCCTCC
>JBDKTZ010000590.1:0-2148 GCA_039679975.1 Prolixibacteraceae bacterium | reverse complement strand
TTGTCCAGAGCCTCTTCCAAACTGACATCGTCGAACTCGATATTGGAAACGTGAATTCCCTCAACATCGTTTGGAGAGTAGAAAAAGACGAAATCTGTTTGATTCTGGATTTTTTGGATGACATCATCCAAACTCGAAGCTTTAACATCGAGCTTAATTTTCGCCGTCTGCGAATATATAGACGCTGAAACCTGCAGAAACCCGGCCAGCATCAAAAAAGTTATGATTTTCATAACCCTAAATAATTTTAATCTACTTCCCCATAAGGGAAAGCGGTCAATTCGTTTTTTTTTCATAAATTCGTGTTCTCTTTTTAATTAAGCATTTCTGTTCTTTATTACGGGAATGTGAAAGCAGGAGATGTTCCCAGCATTTTCTGCTTTCTCTTATTTTTTACTGAATACTATATTCTTCCCCTTGACTGTTACCCTAACCTTTCCTGTACTCTCAATAATCTCCAGGATAGGATCTATACTTTCATATTTACTCAGGCCTCCTTTGAACCGGATATGTTCAAGTTCCTGTTGTTCAAACCAATAATTAAAGTCATACCAGCGCGAAAGAGTTTGCATGATCTCTCCCAGCGATTGCTGATCGAAAACATATACTCCATCAATCCATTGAATATAATTTGAGGCATTAACCTGCCGGATCTGAACCTCTCCCCCGGACGAGGCATTAAAGACCGCCTGATCATCAGGCGACAAAATGTATTCGTTGGATTGATCGATCCCTGCAAAGAGGCGAACCTTTCCCTCCACAAGCGTCGTGACAATATTTCCCTGATCTTTGTACGCACTCACATTAAAAGTAGTCCCCAGGACTTCAATGCGCATCCCGTTCATGTTGACAATGAAGGGTTTTTCCGGATCTTTTTTTACGATAAAGCAAGCTTCACCTTCTAAAGATACTTCCCTGGCTCCCTTTGAGAAACTAACAGGAAAGACAAGTTTGCTCATCGCGTTAAGATAGACCCTCGTGCTGTCAGAAAGAACTAAACTATATTCCCCACCACGGGGAACAATCAGTGTATTATCGGGTACCTTTATGTCGGTTTCATCAGTCGGTTGATGATAGCTCAGCAATTGATCATCTTTTACGATCCGGGTGCCGTCTTCTTCCTTTATGTCCAACGAATCACTCCTCTCCAGATTGATACTTTTTCCGCTTCCCAATACCAATACCGCATTTTTTGAACCGGGAATGATCTGTTCTTCTGCAATCTGAACCGGATCATGCTTTCTTTCCTGTTGAGTGAGCTGAAACAGGGTCACCACGAAAATAGGAACGAATATGATCGCCGCATATTGCCACCATCGAATGGATCGTCTTCTGTCAGGATTGACATTTATCTTTTTTTTATATAGAAGCCATGCTCTTTCTGTATTGATTTGCCTGATCAGTTCGTTGCGTTGATCAAAATTCCGGGAATCCTTTATCTTGTTATATAAAGATCGGTTCCGTCCGGAAGAAAAAATCCAATTATTTAGTTTCTTTTCCTCTTCATCACCCAGTTCTTCACCGCCCAGTTTCCTGGCAATAACTTCAGAGATAGCTAAAATCTCTTCTGTATTTTCGTTGAGATCTTTCATTCTTCCTGTTTTTCACTTATTGAACAGTCGAACTTAAAAAGAGGGTGAATGAAAATCTGTTTTTTTGATCAACTTAAGAACTGGGCCAGGAAGAAAAGTAGGTAGGTTTGGTTACCGAGCATATGCCTCAAGTCCACGTAAGCATTCTTTTTCAGCGTTTTGATTGTATTGATTGAAACGCCCATTATTTCAGCAATTTCCGGGTTATTATGTCCCTGAAGAGCCAGCACGATAATTTCCCTGGTCCGGTTTGGCAATTGCTGAATAGCAGCATCCAGTAACCGGTAGGTCTCTTCCTCAATCAGTAATTCATAGGATAACTCTTCGATAATTGGGTTATGGGCAAGAATTTCTTCTCTTGTCTTTTTTTGCTTTAGATAGTTAATACATGCATTCCGCACAGTGGTATAAATAAATGCCCGGATCTTTCGGATACTGGTAAAATGATCCCTGATTTTCCAAAACTGCACAAAAGCATCCTGTGCAATATCTTCTGCAATATCTGATTGTTTGATAAATTTGATGGCATAAACGCAAACCGAAGGATAAAAGCCAT
>JBDKTZ010000141.1:0-11167 GCA_039679975.1 Prolixibacteraceae bacterium | reverse complement strand
ATGACAAATACTGAATATGAGTTAATCCGGCTTGAAAATGTGTCGCTCAGAAATGGATTTTTCTCTGTCTTAGAAAATATTGACCTTGTTCTGAAACAAGGTCAATCGCTGGCTGTCACAGGAAATTCCGGAAGCGGGAAGACAAGTCTTGCCAGGGTTATGGCCGGGCTCGAATATCCTTCAACAGGAATGATGTCCATTCGTCCGGGCCTGAAATGTGTGATGGTTCAACAACAGGATCAGTTTATGTCACTTTCAGGAAAAAGAAGCACTTATTATGGACAACGTTATGAAAATCAAGGGATGGAAAATATCCCAACGGTACTGGACTATCTGCAAAAAGTACAGGAAAAGACGGTTGCTTCCTCTAACAAAACATCCTTGATCACCATTATACAGACCATGCAGATCAGCCATCTCTCTCAAAACAAGCTGCTTCAATTGAGTAATGGGGAACGGAAACGAGTTCAACTGGCAGCCGCACTGATACAGAAACCAGGTTTGCTGATCCTTGATCAACCCTTTGCCGGACTCGACATTTCAGCACGTTTGAATCTGACAGCGCAGCTTGAACACCAAATGCAGGAAGGCCTTTCTTTTGTGATCATCTGTGATCCGAAACACATCCCTTCAGGTGTTCATCATGTTCTGGAACTCAACATGGGAAAGGTTTGTCAATATACTTCCGCTGAAGAATATCTCCCGTCCGGAAAAAACAATGATCCGGAAGAGAGAAAAACAGATGAGCGGCTCTTTCAAATACTTCCTGAGCCAAAAGAAAAATTCACTGATATTGTACGGATGACCCAGGTGGATGTAACCATTGGCAAAAAAAAGATCTTGAAAAATATCAGCTGGCTTGTAAAATGCGGCGAACAATGGGCGCTTCTGGGGTCGAATGGTGCCGGAAAGACGACCTTGCTCAGTTTGATCACTGCCGACAATCCCCAAGGGTATACCAACGATCTGATCTTGTTTGACCGGAAACGCGGAAGCGGCGAAAGCATTTGGGATATAAAAAAAAGAATTGGTTTCGTTTCGCCCGAACTGCACCTGTACTTTTTGAGAGGTGACGGCATCGTCAATACTATACCGGGGTTAAAAACAAAGGTATCAGCTAAATATGATTCACTGAGTTGTCTGGATGCAATAATGTCCGGATTCAGGGATGAAATCGGATTTGCATCAGAACCAACAGACCTGCAAAGGAAAATTGCAGAGGCCTGGCTTTCTATTTTGGGACTTGGTCATCTGAAAAATCGCCTTTATGCGCAGGCATCGTTTGGGCAACAACGCTCGCTACTGCTCGGGAGGGCTATGGTAAAATCGCCTTCTTTACTGATCCTTGATGAACCCTGCCAGGGGCTTGATCCTAACCAGAAGCATTCTTTCATCCGGTTACTGAATACCATCTGCATCCGGCTCCATACCACACTGATATATGTCACACACATGAAAGAAGAAATCCCGCCATGCGTAACAAAACTGATTACGCTCGATGATGGCGGGCTGAACTATTGCGGCAACTATTCTGAAACGTTTCTTTAAACAGAATTTTATACTTTTGACAAACAAGTCAGCCAATTCAACCCATCAATTTGATATGTTATGAGGAACTTTTTTGTAAAATCGCACGGACTGGGTAATGATTACCTGGTAGTCAACAGTAACGATATCCGTTTTGAATTATCCAAAAGAAATATAAAGACCATCTGTGATGTCCATTATGGCCTGGGATCGGACGGTATCCTGGCACTCGTCGATACTTCTAAAGCAGATTTCGGGCTTCGCATCCTTAATCCCGACGGTTCGGAAGCTGAAAAAAGCGGGAACGGGCTCAGGATCTTTGCCAAATTCCTGTTCGATCATGGCTACACGCAATCAGATTCATTCTCGATTGATACGCCGGGAGGAATAGTGCGGGCCCAGGTCGTTGAAACGGAAAACGGGAAAGCTCGTACTATCAGGATCGATATGGGAAAACCCATATTTGAAGCAATAAAAGTTCCTGTGAAGAGCAATCAACCGGAGTGCCTCGATGAGGAACTGGAACTGGAAGATAAAAGCTATCGGATCAATTGTGTTTCGGTGGGGAATCCGCATTGCGTCATATTGAAGAATGAGCTGTCGGTGAACGAGATCATGCAATATGGATCGCAAATTGAAAATCATCCTAAATTTCCAAATCGCATTAATGTCCAATTTGCAAAGGTTGTTTCGAGGGACCTGGCGGAGATCCTGATCTGGGAACGCGGGGCCGGTTATACGCTTGCTTCGGGAAGTTCTTCAAGCGCAGTAGCGGCTGTCCTGGTAAAAAAAGGATTGACCAACCCGAAACTGACCATAAAAATGCCGGGCGGAGAACTGAGACTGGAGATTGATGAAGAATGGCAGATTCACATGACCGGCGAGGTACGCGAAATAGCCACGGGCCATTTCTCCCCCGAGCTTCTGAATGAATTGAACCGGTAAACGACAGGCCTCTTCCATCCGGCACAAAAAAATGTCAATTCTCTGTTAATTGAGCCATAGAAATGTCAAATTAAAAGAAAGCGGCAGTTATTTATTTTATCTTTGCTTTTCCTTCAAAACATACAACATGATTGGAAAGAAATTACCTTTTACAAAGGAACAGATTGAACAGATCACAGAAACATATCCAACCCCCTTTCATATTTACGATGAAAAAGGAATGATCGCTTATGCCCGCAAGTTTAACGAGGCATTCTCATGGAATGAAGGATTTAAGGAATATTATGCCATCAAAGCGGCTCCAAATCCTTTTTTGATGAAACTTCTGAGAAAGGAGGGATTGGGAATTGATTGCAGTTCTATGGCTGAACTGGTGCTTGCCGAACGACTGGGCATGCGTGGCGAAGAGATTATGTTCACCTCGAACGATACACCGGCTGAGGAATTCATAAAAGCCACTGAGCTTGGCGCAATCATTAACCTGGATGACATCAAACATATTGAATACCTTGAAAAACATGTCGGGTTGCCGCAATTAATCTGTTTGCGTTATAATCCCGGGGCACTGAAAGAAGGAAATATCATTATCGGCAATCCTGAAGAATCAAAATATGGCTTTACCCGGGAACAACTTTTCGAGGGATACCGGATGCTGAAAGAAAAAGGAGTGAAACGATTTGGCATCCATACCATGGTCGCATCGAACGAACTGGATGCTGATTATTTTGTAGAGACTGCCGGCATTGTGTTCGAGCTGATCGTAGAGATTTCACGGGAAACAGGTATCCGGTTTGAATTCGCCAATCTTGGAGGCGGTATCGGAATCCCCTATAAAAATGAGCATAAACCAGTTGATCTGACCCGAGTCAGCAAAGGGATCAAAGAATTATACGACCAACTCATTACAGCCAATAGTCTGGATCCGCTAAAAATATTCTTTGAATCAGGCAGGGCCATTACAGGACCCTTTGGATTCCTGATATCGAAAGTCCTGCACATCAAAGAAACCTATAAAAAATATGCCGGGCTGGACTCCTGCATGGCAAACCTGATGCGACCTGCTCTTTATGGCGCTTATCATCACATATCCGTTTTAGGCAAAGAAGACCGGCCTCATACATGTCTATATGATGTGACCGGCTCACTATGTGAAAATAATGACAAATTCGCCATCAACAGGCTCTTACCTGAACTGGCGCCGGGTGATACGATTGTTATTCACGATACGGGAGCGCATGGTCATTCCATGGGATTCAATTATAACGGGAAGCTTCGCTCCGCGGAACTGCTGCTGCGCGGGAACGGCGAAGTGGTACAAATACGCCGCGCGGAAACGCTCGACGATTACTTTGCCACGCTCAACTATAGGGCGCTCCCTGAATTTGAATAGACTCCCCTCCCGGATATCTGAATATCCTTTAAAGAATGGAAGAAGATTTAAAGAAAGCGGTGGATGTATTACGCAACGGTGGTGTGATCTTATATCCCACCGATACCATCTGGGGGCTGGGCTGTGACGCCACCAATGAGCAAGCGGCAGCAAAGATCTATGCCATTAAGAAGCGCAGTGACTCAAAGAGCATGCTGGTGTTGATGGAAAATATGAATCTCCTTGAACGATATGTGGAAGAGGTACCCGCCATTGCTTTCGATCTGATTGAGGTTACAGACAAGCCCCTAACCATCGTTTACCCGGGTGCACGGAACCTGGCAAAGAACCTGATTGCAGAGGACGGCACGATCGGGATCAGGATTACCACCGAAACTTTTACCCGTCAGTTGATCCAGCGGTTCAGAAAGCCTGTTGTCTCAACTTCGGCAAATATGAGCGGAGAAAACTCGCCCGGCACTTTCGCAGAGATAAGCGAAGAGATAAAAGCGGCTGCAGATTATGTAGTCAAATACCGCCAGAATGATTTAACGCCCGCCTCCCCCTCAAGCATTATTAAGCTGGGAGTTGGCGGGCAAATAGAAATCCTGAGAAAATAAACTTTTTATTTTGTGTATTCCGATACTTTCCCAGAACCCACGATCGACTGGTCTATCGAAGGGTTGCCTTTGTATTCCACATCACCGGAACCGGCTGCCCGCACTTTCAGGGAATTCACCGCATATACAAAAGCATCACCGGAACCGGAGATCTTTACATTCACGTCATCCGACGCAAAATCCAGACCTTTGAAATTTCCTGACCCTGAAACCAAAACGCTCAAGTCAACTGCCTTCCCTGTTCCTGACAATTCCATATCGCCGCTCCCTGAGATACTGGCTTTCACACGTTCGGCTTTCAGATCTTTCAGGAACATCCGGCCACTGCCGCTAATTTCCAACTCGATGATCCTTGAATTTATCTCACCGTCGTTCACGATATCGCCCGAACCGGCAACCGATAACGCGTTGACCTCCGGAACGGTGATGAAAATCTCAATTTTCCCGGGAGTAAAGTCCTTCCAGAGATAATTTTTAGTCGGAAAGCGAATAACTAATTCACGATCCTTTACTTCTGTGACAATTTTTTCCAAAGCCGACTCCTTTGCCACGATCTCGACCGACTGGGTTTCACCCTGTTTTACATGAAGTGTCGCAGGTACACGAAGCGAAATTTCAGCGAACGCGGCAACTTCACGGTTTTCCCCGGCCGCACGAACACTCTGAAAGCTAACTATAACTGCGATCAGAGTAAAGATTCCTGTTAATCTAGTCTTCATACTTAATTTTCTGTTTCTAAAATTGATGTTGCATATTTAATAAACAAAGACGTCTTTCTTCAACACATGTTACGCATTTCTATCGTCAATTTAAATCGAAAATTCCTTCCGGGCATTCCATTTCGATTTCCCTCTTCCTGTCATCGAAACGGATTAAAAAATCTTCGTTAAAAGGAATAAGGATCTCTTTCCCTTCCCAGGTAAGCTGAATGACCAGATTTCCACCATAATCTTCAACATTTTCGATCCGGCCTATTATGCCGATCTTTTTGTCGATCAGTTTAAATCCGATCAGATCGTGTAATGAGTCCTCGCCCTGTTCTTCGATCCGGTCCGCCTTTTTCATGTACACCTGGCACCCGCAGATTTCCTTTGCCTGCAATTCACTTTCAACCCATGAAAATTTCAGCAGAGCGGTTACATCGGTACGGAAGCGAATCCCCTGCTCTTCCGGAAAATAAGGGACCAGCAAGCCGTCGATTTCCAGAAGGAGTACGGGCTCCTTTTCGAGGCTGGCGCCAAACTCAGGTTCAAACTGCAAAACAACTTCACCTCTTACACCATGTGGCTTTTGTAGATAGCCAATTTTGAGACAATCATTATGGGGTATGGTTTCCATAATGACAAAAATAGCGTATTCAGACACAACTACAAAAAGTGGTGAGTCACAGGCTGCGGTTCAAAGTAAAAAAAATCACCACTTAGCGGCAACAGATCGCTCTTTTTACATGTATTTATATCTTCTGATGTTTCTTTTCGGTGTCTTTTCAAATTCGCTTGAAACGAGTTCAATCAAGCTGATCTGACTGTATTTTGGTAAGTCACTGTTGACTGACTGCCGGTTAGCTTCCATGATCGAATCGAGTTGATCTTCTCCAATCTGATTCTCCTGCATACTTTCTCTGTCGGGATAAACAAGCGCCACCAATTTTCCCTTGCGCTCGACGACCACACATTCGGCTACAAAAGATTGATTTGAAAGCTTAATCTCCAGCTCTTCCAGATAAATATTTTGTCCCGACGGCCCAAGCAGCATATTCTTGCACCTGCCTTTAATGTATATATAGTTGTCCTGGTCGATGACTCCGAGATCACCCGTATGCAACCATCCGTCTTTGTCGATCGCCTGACGGGTAGCTTCTTCATTTTTATAATACCCCCGCATGACATTATCTCCTCTCACCAGAATCTCTCCAACCTGATTATACGGGTCGGCAGAATCGATCCTGACTTGCATGCGGTCGACAAGCCTTCCTGCTGAAAAAGGCCGGGTTGTGTTCCAGGCATCATAGGAAATAAGCGGAGCACATTCGGTCATACCATAGCCTATCGTAAAGGGGAAATTCATCTTCTTAAAAAAAGACTCCACCTCACTGTTGAGCGCTGCTCCTCCAATGACAATTTCAAAAAATTGCCCTCCGAAAGTTTCTACAAGCTTTTGTCTGACTTTTTTTCTGATGATCATAGAAACCCCGGGGATCTGTGATAAGAAACGCATAATGGGTTTTTGAAGCTTTGGCAGAATCTGCTTTTTATAGATTTTCTCAATGACTAACGGAACAGATAAAATCAGCTGAGGCTTTACTTCCTTAAATGCTTTTACAATTACCGGCGGCGTTGGAGCTTTGGTCAGAAACGTAATGTGGCAGCCCAGCGTAATCGGGAATAAAAATTCGAATAATAGCCCAAAGACATGAGCCATAGGTAAAAATGACACAATCCGGTCGCCGGCTTTCAACGGCATATGTTCCCGGGCAAAAATAAGATTGGAAAGCAGGTTACCGGCAGTCAACATCACTCCTTTTGTAAAACCAGAAGTGCCTGAAGTATAGGAAATTACACACAATTGATCCAACGGTATTTCCTTTAAATGGAATGACTTATCCATGACGTTCTCTGCCGCCGCCTCTGCACCTGCCCATGCCTTGGCCAAATTGTCTGTCTTCAGGAAAAATGGATTTAACGTCCCCAGGCTGATGGCGCCATCCAATCCATCCAAATCCTCTTTATTCAGTTTCTCAAAAAAAGAATCAGCCACGAAAAGGAGACGGGATTCAGAATGCGTGAGAATATGATGAATATCTACCGGATTAAAATCAGGCAGCACGGGAACAGCAACAGCACCATACGCGACTGTTGCCAAAAAAGCAATTCCCCAGTTAGAGGAATTTCTTCCCAACAAGGCAACTCTGTCACCAGCGACAATCCCTCCTGCCTCAAAAAACTGATGGATTTTACTGATCAGCGCAGCAGCCTCGCCGTAAGTATAACTGCCGCCTTCGTAATCCGTAAAAACCAGTAAATTATGATTTTGTACGAACGACTGTTGATACAGTCCTGTAAGACTTTGGGAACTTGATTCTCTATTCATTTAGTTTTAGTTAGTTACAGGAGTCGTTATGCCTGCATTCCATGCCCGCTCTAGCTCAACCCGGCTAACCTGATCATCCGCGTAATCCACACTGGCCAAGCCTATTGTCATCGCATGAACATTCCTCTCCAAACAACAAAGTTAAGCGATTCTTCCCTTTGTTGTGTCCTATTCCATTCACCCGCTCAAAATATTTTCATACCAATTACTCCTTTACCGCTATTGGAAGTCTTTTTCAGCACGATCATAATCTGTTCCGACTCTCCGTTCATACCCACGGGGTCGATTTTCACAATACCTCTCTTTGAACCATCTTTTCAAACAAAAATCGTCTTCCATGGTTTAAAACAAAAAACAGCAGAACATGTTTTTATATATCAACAATTTACAATGAATTATTAGGAATAAAAAGCGAATATTAAAAGACTTGTGTTTTTTATTATTTTTGGCCAGAATTTTAAACAGAATCCGTTTTTTATAAACCATGAGGAAATTCTTATTCGTTCTATTTACATCGATATTCGTGCCGGGAGGATATGCTCAGAACATTCAGGCGCATTATGACATGGGTGATGGCCGGGGTTATCTGACAACTACTGTTGAAATGTTCCGTCCGGATAAAATGGGCAGTACATTCTTTTTCATAGACCTGGATTACGGAAGCAATGACGTGGAGGGTATTTCACTGGCGTATTTTGAAATAGCGCGGAGTTTTAAGATCAATGAATCAGCCCTTGAACCTCGGATTGAGTATTACGGCGGATTCTACAGGCTGGGAGATGGTTCGTCCTACGCCATTAACAATGCTTATCTGGCGGGCTTACAGTATACCTGGAACAGCAGTGACTTCTCCAGACTGTTTACCCTTCAGGCAAACTACAAAAATATTCAGCATAAAAATGACTTTTCCTTTCAACTGACAGGAGTCTGGCTCATGCATTTCTTTAAGCGAAAAGTAACTTTTACGGGTTACGCCGATTTTTGGAGGGAGGATAACGTGATGATGAATGGCGCCAAAACTGATTATTCATTTTCATCAGAACCACAGATCTGGTATAATGTCACTGAACATTTCTCATTTGGTTCGGAAATTGAGATCAGTTCTAATTTTTCCGGGCATGAAGGTTTCATGGCAAACCCTACCCTGGCTGTAAAATGGACTTTTTAAATGTGTAACGAGGAATGAATGAATGAATGATTTTTTTCAACTTAAAGCGAACAACACAACCTTAAAAACTGAAATACTTGCCGGAATAACCACTTTTATGACCATGGCCTACATCCTGGCTGTGAATCCTGAAATTCTTTCTGTAACCGGAATGGACAGGGGAGCTGTTTTCTCGGCGACGGCTGTTTCTTCACTGATCGCTACGCTGATCATGGCGTTTCTTGCCAAACTTCCGTTTGCACTGGCGCCAAGTATGGGGCTGAATGCATTTTTTGCCTTTACTGTCTGTCTTGAAATGGGACATACCTGGCAATTCGCCCTGACGGCTGTGTTTATTGAGGGAATTATTTTTATTCTGATGACTTTCTTCAATATCAGGGAAATGATCATCAACTCGATCCCCGAAAACCTGAAGCATGCTATTTCTGTAGGTATTGGACTATTTATTGCGTTTATCGGACTAAAAAGCGCCGGAGTGATTGTTTCCAATAACGACACATTTGTTTCCCTGGGGAAGATTACATCCAATGCAGGGGTAATACTTACGCTCATTTCACTCCTGGCAACCGGCGCACTTCTGGCTTTCCGTGTGAAAGGAGCATTATTAATCGGCATCCTGTTCGCCACATTGCTTGGAATACCTTTTCATGTCACGGAACTTCCGGCCTCATTCGACTGGACACCGCCTTCACTGAAGCCGGTGTTTATGAAATTCGAATGGAATCAGATTTTTACGTTCGACATGCTAATCGTTGTTTTTACCTTCCTCTTCGTGGATATTTTTAATACTGTGGGAACGCTGATCGGTGTTGCCTCGAAAGCAAACATGCTCGATAAAAAAGGAAATATTCCACGCGTCACACAGGCTCTGTTTGCCGATGCGGTGGGTACTGCAGCAGGAGCTATGCTGGGAACACCAACGGTAACGACTTACGTGGAAAGTGCAGCAGGTGTTGCCGAAGGCGGGAGAACAGGCTTAACAGCATTCACGGTGGCAGTCTTATTTTTCCTTTCCCTGTTTCTGTCGCCGCTTTTTCTGATGATCCCGGGCGCTGCAACCGCTCCTGCCCTGATCCTGGTGGGAGCAATGATGATGTCGCCCGTAAAGGAAATTAACCTCGACGACTATACCGAATTGATCCCTGCATTCCTTTGCGTCATTATGATGCCTTTAACATACAGCATCGCCGATGGTATTGTATTCGGAATGCTTGCCTATGTCCTGTTAAAAATACTAACCGCCCGTACCACGCAAGTCTCCGGCATTATGTACGGTTTAGCAGTCTTGTTTATTCTGCGGTTCTTCATATGAGCAGGAATGCCTTTTATGGCACTCCTGCTTACTCTAGAAAAATATTATTTCTTTTTCCTTTTAATAAAATAATACGTTCCGCCTCCGACAACCAGAACAACAACGACGATAATTGCGATCGTAGTGGTGTTGTCTTCTGTTTCCTGTTCTCCTTCATAAAACACCGGATCCATTTCATCAATTGAAAGCGTATCCTTTTCCATTTCCAAAGGGTCTTCATCCTGTGCGACGACAGGTTTAACATTTGTGAAGGCCAAAAATCCCAGCATGGCCAAAATCAACATTAACTTCTTCATACGTTTATTTTTTCGATTCAACAATATACTATTTAATTTGTAATAATCGCTCCTCCGGTCTTACGAATTAACCTTCCTGATTGAATTCGCCAAATTATAATATTTCAACGCAATTTCAGGATCCGATTCTCTGAAGGTATCACCCAATGCTACAATAGCAGGTTTATAATGAGAATTGATTCTCAGGCATATTTTCAGCGTTTCTCTGGCTTCATTTAGTTGTCCTTCCTTCATCATGAGCTTTGCCAGTTCCACGTAAGCACTGAGGTATTTTCTGTTCACATCAATCAATTTCAAAAAGTCCTCGCGGGCCGCCTTGTAATCTCCCTGCACCATTTTTAACTGCCCCGAAAGCGCCAAGGCAGGTTCATACGCCTCATTGAGTGATAAAGCCTGGTTTACGGCATCCAGCGCTTCATGGTTTCGGCCCGACAAATTTAAACTTTTAGCCAGTTTATACCAGATATGTTCATCTTTTCTATAAAATTTCAGGGCGCCCTGATAATACTCAACTGCCTGTTTATAATTTTCATTTTCAAACGCGCGGGAACCTTTTAAAGCCAGCTTCGAAATTCGTGCTGCAACTGCGCACACGGGAACTCCGTCAACTATGACAGAATGAATTGTTCCCTCCGGCGGAAAATGATTTTTTTTTAACTGCTCCGGACGGATATAGCTGTTACCTATAATCGCGTAATCCCAATCCACATCATTCCGTTGTTCCCAGGTAAAATACTGAAACCGGGCATTATTGAGGTTACGAAGGTACCAGTTCACAGGAAAGTTACTTCCTATTATCACCCTTCCCTTCACATCGTTCTCATCCAGGTATTTCTTAAG
>JBDKTZ010000171.1:0-3300 GCA_039679975.1 Prolixibacteraceae bacterium | reverse complement strand
CCATTCGTCGTCTGGACAACTTCATAACCTTCAAACGATAACAGTTCTGCCATTCCTTCCCTCAATTCTTTTTCATCTTCAATGATTAATATTTGGGGCATTAGGAAATTTAGATTAAATGGTTTTTGCACAGAAGTTACAAAACATTAGGGGATTTTAACAGAAAAACAATGAAAAATTATAAAGAAATATAGTATAGGTATAGTTTAGGGTAGGGCTAACTGGCAAAGGGAGGTCGGAACGGAAATTAAACCCGGTTTCGACCTCCCTGTTTTGTCAAAATTCCGCATCTAAAAGTGATTTGTCTCCGGCTTATTTCCTGCTAATCATGTATCTTTACTGAATTATCAAACTAAACCGGGGAATATGAATCTTAATCAATTTAATTTTTTGATCGTACTGTTTTTCCTGGGGATTATTTCCTGTTCAGGAAACAATCAGGAGGACGGTCCGGTCAATACCGGCAACGCCTCAGCAAGATACCAAATCGCTTTTCCAGGAGCTGAAGGCGCCGGAAAATATACAACAGGTGGCAGGGGAGGTACAGTATATGAAGTCACCAGTCTGAATGATGATGGTGAAGGAAGTCTGCGTCAGGCCATCCGGAAGAAGGATGCACGAACCATTGTATTCCGTGTTTCCGGGACCATCGAATTGAAATCTCCATTGGATATTCATTACGGAAATCTGACTATTGCCGGACAAACGGCCCCTGGCGATGGCATTTGTATTAAAGGCTATCCGGTCAGTATCAAAACGGATAATGTTATTGTCCGCTTTATGCGTTTCCGCCTTGGTGATATTATAAAAGTTCAAGATGATGCTTTTTCATGCCGGAACAGGCGTAATATCCTGATCGATCATTGCAGCTTCAGTTGGGCGACCGACGAAGCGGTCTCGCTGTATGAACTGCATCACGCGACAGTACAATGGTGTATCGTCGCCGAAAGCCTGAACCATTCCGTTCACGAAAAAGGCGATCACGGATACGGAGGCATTTGGGGCGGCGACACGGTGAGTTTTCATCATAACCTGTTTGCTCATAACCTGAGCAGGAATCCCCGTTTTAACGGGGCGCGCTACCAGGTTCCCTGGACTGATCTTGTTGATTTCAGAAATAACGTGATTTACAACTGGGGAGATAACAGTATTTACGGAGGTGAACGCGGGAATCACAACGTGGTGAACAATTATTTTAAACCCGGCCCCGGAACAAAGCAGAGCGTACGGCACAGGATTCTTCAAATCACCACTTCTGAAGATTATCCTTACGGCGTTTTTTACGTCGCAGGAAATTTTATGGATGGAAACCTTTCAGTCAGTGCTGATAACTGGAATGGCGGTATCGATACGGATGCGCCGGTCAGCCAGGTGAAGGCAGGGAATGCATTTTATTCCGAAGTAATTCCTGAGCAACCCGCACCGACAGCGTACGAAGCTGTATTAAAATCGGTCGGAGCAAGCCTGGTTCGCGACCAGGTTGATATGCGGATTATTTCAGAAGTGAGACAAGGAACGGCAACTTACATGGGGCGTCACACTCAAAGGCCGGGGCTCATCGATTCACAGGACGAAGCAGGTGGTTGGCCTGAGCTCTCCTCTCAACCGGCTCCGGCTGACCGTGATCATGATGGTATGCCCGACGTATGGGAAGAAAAGCACCGGCTAAATGCAAATAACCAATCAGATGGCGGGCAATACACGCTTAACAAATCCTACACCAACCTGGAAGTTTATTTGAATGAACTGACGGGAATGTAATTAATTTAAAGCCGGATCTCATCATGAGACCGGCTTTAAATTTAAATTCAGATAAAGAGTTTTTATTTCAGAAACGAAAGCTCAGGGTCATGCCTGCGGTTTGGCTGTCCATCTGAAATTTCCAGCCACTGACTTCCTTATCGTCCTCTTTGACTGTGACAAAATTAAGTCCCGGAACGACTTCAGCAGAAAGTTTAACTTTTGGCGAAAGATAATAGGAGAATCCCAATACCACTCCTGCGCCGATACCGGTAAATTTTAGCTGTGCAATTGAATTTTCATTCACGATATCACTGTTGCTGTGTTGAAATGATATTTCGCCCCCGTAAAAAAGATCGAAACGGTCATTCATTGAAACAGGGATTTCGACTCCACCAGCCAGGCTAATCCCAAACTCATCTTCGTCCTTGATGTTACCACTGCCAAAATCATATTCTGCATTGCTCAGATTAAGAGAGGCGATAGAAAAACGGTACATCAGGTCATCAGTTCCTGTTTTGAAGCGAACCCCAAAATCATTGAAATCGGAAGTGAATATACCTAATTCCCGAATTTTGATAACATCCTGTGAGAATACCGGATTGGTTAAGCCTGCAACAATAACCAGGAGGATAGAAAGCTTTTTCATAGTGAATTGATTTTTTTAGTTTTTGAGTACCGGTTGAAACCGTAACACAAATTTAAGTAAACCAGCCGTTACAACCGGCTGAAACAGTAAAAGATTTTTTTTATTATAAGTATTTCTTCCTTTTGCTCATCCTTTTATTCCTGCTCGTTTACTTCCTGCCTTTTAACTGTCACGGCTAATGAACTTAAAAAAGCGACTTTCCTTATGCTCTTTTGTTTCATCCTGATAAAGGAAAGCCAGTTTTTTTTCTTCAAACGTTTTGAAAAACGTATCCCAGTCGGTCTTTCTAAGATTATTCCTGTTATCATCAGAAAAACTGATGCGCAGGAGGCCCGACTCTTCCTGATTGTTTTCTGTACCGGCAACAACGGAGGGTACCCCTTTCCTTTCTTCAATCCATGACCGGATCACCTTGTGATCGGTTGTTATTTTTGAGCTTGACATAATTTGTTTGTTTAAATTTAACTTCTTTTCGATCCGCCAAAAGTTATACCAATGCGGACAGGCATGCACTGCGACAGAAAAAGTCCGATTCTCTGTAGAATGCAGGAAACAAGAGTGTAGAGTATTTCCAACACGGCTGACACTGTGCGTTCTCCTTTGAAAACCTATGATCGAAAAGGCGGCATACCGGTCAAAACATCCGGGGGAAAAACCGTATCAGGAGGGTAGCCCGATCGATCCTAATTGGATAAAAATGATGGCCAAACGCGGGTATTATACTTTTTTCAAAAAAATAGGTTTTTCCTGTAATGAAAATCTGACAGGTCGTACTCATCCCGTAATCAGTACCCCAATAGCCCGTGTTAATCATTTTCTGTTCTGGAACATTTTCATGTCTTTCGGTATCCAGCAAATGTTTGATTATCTTTGGGCTGTTTTCAGGATAGGAAAATAGTCGTTTGGATTGA
>JBDKTZ010000387.1:0-16752 GCA_039679975.1 Prolixibacteraceae bacterium | reverse complement strand
GAAGCCGAGATCACCTGCAGGAACATCCGGTCCAGACCGATCGATGTTTCAACCACATAGGGCACATACGATTCATTCAGTTCGGGATCAAAATAAGTGATTTTCTTGCCCGAATACTTCTGATGTTGCGACAAGTCAAAGTCGGTGCGTGAATGGATCCCTTCCACTTCCTTGAAACCAAAGGGAAATTTATATTCCACATCCACGGCAGCATTGGCATAGTGCGCCAGTTTTTCATGAACATGAAAACGGTAGTTGTCGTCGCCAAAACCAAGCGCCCGGTGCCACTTCATCCGGAAATCGCGCCATTTTTCAAACCATTCCAGTTCCGTGCCCGGTTTGACAAAAAACTGCATTTCCATTTGTTCAAACTCACGCATACGGAAAATGAACTGACGGGCCACGATCTCATTCCGGAAAGCTTTCCCGATCTGGGCAATCCCGAAAGGAATTTTCATGCGCCCGGTCTTTTGCACGTTCAGGTAATTTACAAAAATGCCCTGGGCCGTCTCGGGACGCAGATAAACCTTTAAAGCCCCGTCCGATGTAGAACCCATTTCGGTCGAAAACATCAGGTTGAACTGGCGTACTTCGGTCCAGTTCCGCGTTCCGCTTACCGGGCAAACAATTTCCTCATCAACAATGATCTGCCTCAGTTCTTCCAGGTTCGAATCGTTCAATGCTTTGGCAAAGCGGGTATGCAGCGCCTCCCATTTCTGCTGGTTCTCAAGAACCCGCTGATTGGTTTCCCGGAATTGCTTCTCATCGAACGCGGCTCCAAATCGCCTGGCAGCCTTTTCTATCTCCTTATTGACCTTTTCCTCGTATTTGGCCAGTTGCTCCTCGATAAGCACATCGGCACGGTAACGCTTTTTCGAATCTTTATTGTCGATCAGCGGATCGTTGAATGCATCCACGTGGCCGGAAGCTTTCCAGATGGTCGGGTGCATAAAAATGGCGGAGTCAATTCCCACCACATTTTCATGTAAAAGCACCATACTGTCCCACCAGTATTTTTTGATATTATTTTTTAACCCGACACCGTTCTGCCCGTAATCATAAACAGCACTTAACCCGTCGTAAATCTCACTACTCTGAAATATATAGCCATACTCCTTGCAGTGGGCCACCAGTTTTTTAAAAATATCTTCCTGAGCCATATTTTATTTTATAGTTATTCTTTTCAATATATTTGCTGCCGGCGGCTTGCTACTTGCAGCCTCCGTTCTCCGGTCTCCCTTCTCCCTTCCTACTCGATCTCCTCAAAATCCACATACTCGCCTTCATCCCTCGATATGCGTGAATTTTGCGCCCGGTTATTCTCGACCCTGACGTCCCCTTCCGGGCGTCTGGGAGAATTCCCTGAATGACGCGGCCGGTCATCCGGTCCCCCGAACAAAGCAGACAAGCCCCTGCTAAAAAACCTGACCACATAATAGATGACCAGGCAAAACAAAATTAATTTCAACAAGTACGACATAGTCTCACCAGTCTTAATTCTTTATTATTGCTGAAAATCAGCGGCAGTAAAAATAACAATTTTTAATGGAACGACCATGAATTTCCGTATGAGGCGTCAGTGGCTGACAATTCACGCACTTTCTCCCTTTTTGCTGCCGGTACACCAACCGCTGACAACTTAATATTTATTCAGGATTTCGTATCTTTGCAAAGAAAATGCCCGAGGTATTCAGAAAATATGGTTTTGTCTTCTTTTTTTATTCAAATGAAGGAGGTGAACCTATGCACATACATGAAGGCCGGTTTGGTAAAAGTTAGCAAAAAACAACAGCTCCCGGAACACCGTGAGCTGCCGGCCGTCGGCTGTAAATAGCAAAAACTGTCACCTCCCACCCGTTCTCCGCCATGCCCCTTGCTCTATGCCCTTTGCCATCTCACCCTGTCACCCTTCTTCCGGTGTCCGGTCTCCCGTCTCCTTTCTCCTTACTCAAAATAATTCATTACCGTATATCCCCCTTCTTTTAGCCAGGCATCTTTCTTCATCAGTTTTATATCCGACTGCATCATGTCCCGGATCAGACCATTCAGGTCATATTTCGGTTCCCAACCCAGCACCGTCTTCGACTTGGTCGGGTCGCCGATCAGCAAATCCACCTCCGTGGGGCGAAAATAAGCCGGGTCAACTGCAACCACCGGTTCCGTGAGCCCCTTAATCCGCTCCAGGTATTTTTCACCCGCTTTCTCCTTGAAAACACGTTCATCGACAGCCGAAATATACCCTTTCTCCTCACGCCCCTCGCCTTTGAAGGTAATTTCCAGCCCGATCTCGGCCGCAGCAAGCTTCACAAAATCGCGGATCGTAGTCGTCACACCCGTGGCAATGACATAATCATCCGGCTGATCCTGCTGCAGAATCAGGTACATCGCCCTGATGTAATCCTTGGCATGGCCCCAGTCGCGCTTACTCGACAGGTTCCCCAGGTACAGCCTGTCCTGCATGCCCAGTGCAATCCGGCTGACGGCACGGGTAATTTTCCGGGTCACGAACGTTTCACCGCGGATAGGCGATTCATGGTTAAACAAAATGCCGTTGCTGGCATGTATCCCATAAGCTTCACGATAGTTCACCGTGATCCAGTAGGCATACAATTTGGCCACCGCGTAAGGCGAGCGCGGGTAAAACGGCGTGGTTTCCTTCTGAGGTACTTCCTGCACCAGCCCGTACAGCTCGGACGTCGAAGCCTGGTAAATACGCGTCTTGCTTTTTAGTCCCAGCAACCGCACCGCCTCCAGGATGCGAAGGGTACCAATGCCATCGGCATTAGCCGTATACTCGGGAGTCTCAAAGCTTACCTTGACATGGCTCATCGCTGCCAGGTTATAGATCTCGTCGGGCTGCACCTCCTGAATGATCCGGGTCAGGTTCATGCTGTCGGTGAGGTCGCCGTAATGAAGAATCAGGTTCCGGTTTTCCACGTGCGGATCCTGGTAAAGATGGTCGATCCGGTCGGTATTGAACAGCGACGAACGCCTTTTCAGCCCGTGAACCTGATAGCCTTTCTTTAGCAAAAACTCCGCAAGATAGGCTCCGTCTTGACCTGTAATGCCTGTAACAAATGCCGTTTTACTCATTTCAATATGACTGTGTAAATTGTTTTGTTCAAAATTAAAAAAAAGATCTGTGATTCCGTGAAAGTGTTTTGTGCTTTTGTTTATTAACCTCTCCAGCTAAAGTTTTTTTATTACGCTTAATCCCTGCTTCTTAGCGTCTTAGCATTCAGTTTTCCGAAACCGGATAATAACCGGGATCAAATGTAGTTATTATATAGTGGCGAAATAAATAAAACATGCGGAGACGGATTGTAAATCTTTTAGTTTTTATGGCCCTGCTATTGGGGATGATTGATCCGCTGATCGCGCAACAGCAGGATATCAGCCAGGTCAATGTGAATGAATTGTCGGATGAGCAGATCCAACGGCTTATCCGCGAAATGAACGCGCGCGGCTTAAGCCTGGAGCAGGCTGTTCAGATCGCCAGGGCACGCGGTGCAACCCAGCTGCAGATCGATCAGATGACTCAGCGCATTCGCGAGGCGCAACTGAACCCTGACTTTGAAAGTCAGAAGTCGTCCGGCAAAGACAAAAACATGAAGGGACTCCATGACGACTTCAGCGGATTCACCGGGGGAATGGGCCTGTTCGAAAATGAAGATGACGAAAATGAATTATCACAAAAAAAGCAGTTTTTGCTTACCGAAGCAGAAAAAAAAATATTTGGAGCCCGGCTGTTTAACCGGGAGGATCTCACCTTTGAGCCCTCGGTCAATATGGCCCTGCCCAATGATTACGTGCTGGGTATCGGCGACGAAGTGGTCATCCAGGTCTGGGGTTCCAGCCAACAAACTTACGAGCTGACCGTCGGCAGCAATGGCGCCATCCAGATCCCCGATCTCGGTCCCATCGCCGTGGCCGGACTTAATTATACGGATGCAAAGAAGGCGATCGTCCAGCGCCTGCCGGCCATTTACAGCGACATGCGGGGATCCTCCCCCGGAACCTTTGCCGACGTGTCTGTAAACACCAGCCGGCCCATCAAGGTCAATGTCATTGGCGAGGCTATTGCCCCGGGAACCTATACCGTCCCGGCAACCGCCTCCGCGTTCAATGCCCTCTACCTGTCAGGCGGACCAAACGAATTCGGATCATTCCGTAAAATCAACGTCGTGCGCGACAACAAGGTTTTTGCCACCATCGATGTGTATGATTACCTCATTAATGCCAACACGAAGGCGAATGTTCAGCTAAGGGATCAGGACATCCTTTTTATCCCGACTTATCACAAAAGGATCGAGACTACCGGCGCCTTCAAACGAAAAGCAGTCTTTGAACTGCTGGAAAACGAAGGCATCCCCGAATTAATTAAATACAGCGGAGGATTCAATGAGAATGCTTCACCCTCGCGCCTGCTCTTAACCCGTTTCACGAACGACCAGCGACAGCTCATCGATGTGGATCAAAGCCGGTTCGAAACTTTCACGCTGAAAAACGGTGACCTGATCCGCGCAGAAGAGGTCATCGACCGATTTAAGAACCGTCTCACCATTGAGGGGGCGGTCTTCCGTCCCGGCACCTACGCCCTCGATGAGGGCATGACCGTGTCCGCGCTCATCAAAAAAGCCGGCGGACTAAGGGAAGATTATTTCTCCCGCAGGGGAATGATTGTCCGCCTCGACGACCAGCTTTATCCTGCTGCCATCCCCTTCAATGTCGATGATGTGATCCAGGGAAAGAATGACCCTCCCCTCAAGCGCGAAGATCAGGTCATCATCCGCGACATCTTCAGTATGGGCGAGAAAAAGAAGATACGCATCTACGGCGAAGTCATGAAGCCCGGAGAATATGATTTTCAAAAGAATATGACACTCAGTGATCTGATCTTCCTTTCACAGGGAATGACCGAAGCCGCAAGCGAATCGTTTGTAGAAGTGGCACGGAGAAATTCCTATGAAGAAGCCAGTGAAATTAACAGCAAAATTGCCGGCCTGTATCAATTCCGGATTAACCGGAACCTGTCCCTGGATGCCAACGATGCCGGTTTTAAGCTCGAACCTTTCGACCATGTTTATGTTCGCAAAGCGCCTTCCTATGAAGCGCAAAAAACCGTTTTTATCCGGGGTGAAGTGAAATACCCCGGCGAATACAGCATCAGTAATAAAGAGGAACGGATCTCGAGCCTCATTAAACGCGCGGGAGGAATCACTCCCTATGCCTTTGTTGAAGGAGCGAAATTAAAGCGTCATCTGGACGGGCAGATCAGGGAGCAACTTAGCGTGATCAGGCAAATGAAACAGGAACTCGACAGCTCCATCCGGGTCATCGATCCCCGCAAAACACAACAAGCCCCCCTCGAACTCAGGCTTGATGAAATTCTGGATGACCCGGGTACAAGCTATGACTATTTTCTCCGTGACTCCGATGAGATCATCATCCCGGTGAAAACCGAAGAGATCTGGGTCAGCGGCGAAGTGCTTAATCCTACCGGACTTTCATGGGAAAAAGGCAGGGGGGCCGAATACTACATTGAACGCTCGGGCGGATTCAGCAGCGATGCAAAAAAAGGCAAAGTGTATGTGGTCTACAGTAACGGTACCAGCAAGGTGACCAAACGGTTCCTGTTCAGAGATTTCCCTGAAGTAAAACCCGGAAGCCAGATCATTGTCCCGGCAAAACCCGAACGAAAGCCCGGACAGACCGGAAACTGGCTGGCAATCACCAGCGCCTTGTCATCACTGGCTATTGCATTTGCCGCGATATTCAGATAATGACGTCCTGACCTGCAAAACCTGAACAAAAAAGGAGCTCCTGTAAACTTATTCATGGGAATGAGGGAGCGAAGCTCTGCCGCAACACATATACCAAACGAGTAACCAATGAGCTGGAAACCGATAAAAGCTTCTTCACTGCCGCCCGATGAGATCGATTTGACCGATATCGCGGCCACTATATGGGAAGGCCGCCGCACATTGATCAAAACAATCATGGTATGTGCATTCCTGGGAGTGATCATCGCGCTGATCAGCCCGGTTCAGTATACCGCCACCATGACCATGGTACCACAGGCGAAAGACCAGTCAGCCCTGGGCGACCTCTCCGGACTGGCTTCCATTGCCGGTATCAATCTGAACCCGGCTGCTGCATCAGATATTACACCCGCCCTCTATCCCCGCGTCATATCCGGTGTACCCTTCCAACTCGAACTGATGCGCACCAAATTAACCTTTAGCCAAATGGAGCATCAAATCACATTGTACGACTATTTCGCACACTACCATAAACCGAACCCGCTCATCCGGTACACGATCGGATTGCCGGCGCTGATACTGAAAGCCGTGAGACCCCCCGCAAAAAAAGAACCTGTCGCCGACCATGATACGCTGATCGTGCTGACAGAGACTCAACGGGAAGTCCAAAAAATAGTGAAGAAAATCATCCTCCTCGAGTATGACGATGAAGAAGGTTGTGTCAAGCTCACCTGCCGCATGCCCGAAGCCAGACCGGCAGCTCAGCTCGCAAAACGCACGCAGGAACTGCTTCAGCAATACATCACCGAATTTAAAGTACAAAAATCAACTGCTTATTTCAATTTTGTGCAGGAACACTACCTTAAAGCCCTGGAAAAATATGACCAGGCACAGGAAAAGCTGGCCCGGTTTCGGGATGAAAATAAAAACGTTTCAACCGCCATGGCGCAAACCGAACTGGAACGCCTCTCGAACAACCATAACCTGGCCTTCACACTCTTTTCGGAACTGGCCAGGCAGCTTGAACAGGCCCGGATGCAAGTCCGGGAAGATACACCCGTGTTTACCGTGATCGAACCCGTATCGGTGCCGGCAGAAAGGTCAAAACCCAAACGAACGCTCATCCTTCTCATCTCGATCGTCCTCGGGAGCATCGCCGGCATCGGTATCATCTTTGGAAGAAAATTCATTCAAAACATAAAAGCAAACCGGCAACTGAAAAACAGGTAACCAACGAATACAAATGTGATTACAAAAATCCTAAGACACAGTATTTCCGGGAACAACATAAAAAAATTATTCGCGAGCAGCCTTTTCAGGCAAACCATTGCTTACGGCCTGACAGATGCCGTCAACAAGGCCTTGCCGTTCATCCTGTTTCCAATACTGGCAACTATATTAACCCCTGTCGATTACGGGGTACTGTCAAACTATTTTGTGATCGTACAGCTGGTGACGATCATCTCGGCATTAAGTACGACCGGCTCGTTAATTTCAATCTGGTATAAACGGAAAAGAGAGCTCTCCACCCAATATATTTATAATGAGGTGGTCGTAATTTCCGCGATCTGTCTCGTCCTCCTGGTACTCGTTCTGCTGTTTTCACCAGTTATCGAAAAATATACCTCCGTCAACCTGTTCTGGCAGCTCACAACGGTTCTCATTGCTTATTTTTCAAACATCACGGCACTTCAGCTCACCGTGTGGCGCCTCGAAGAACAACCCTTTAAATACGGAGGCTACCAGATCCTTCAAAGTCTGGCGCTCACGGCATCGACCTACATCCTGGTCATTGTCCTGCGTTGGAACTGGGAAGGACGCACATGGAGCCAATTCGCCGGCATCACCCTGTTCGGGATTTTGTCATTCATCATCCTGATAAAAAAGAAAAATATCCGGTTCAGGTACAGCAGTGCGAACGTGAAAGATATTTTAATGTTCGGATTGCCTTTATTGCCACATGGAATGTCAGTCTGGCTGAAAACCGGCGTCGACAAGCTCCTGCTCACGAATTTCGCCGATCTGCACGAAAACGGGCTGTATTCAACCGCCCTAACGTTCACCAGCATCGTCTTCCTTCTCCTGTTTTCATTCAATAACGCCTACAATCCATTTCTTTTTAAGAAATTAAGTCAAACAGATACCACTCCCGGGGCTTATATGGTAAAGAAAAAACTGGTCAAAATGACCTATACTCTGTTCGCGGGCTTAGTTCTCTTTGTTTTCATCGCGTACCTCTTCAGCAAGTATTTCATTATCTTTTTCCTGAACGATTCGTATGAATTGTCGCTGAAATACCTTCCCCCGCTTATGATAACCGCATTTTTTCAGGGATGCTATCTGCTGGTGGTCAATTATATCTTTTACGCCCGGAAAACCAGGAAATTAGGAATGATCACGTTCACCGGATCGCTTGTTCAAATGACCCTGTCCTGGTTCCTGCTGACCACTTTCGGCGCATCCGGAATTGCCTGGTCGTCCGTCATCGTAGCGTTTTTCAACTTCATACTGGTCTGGATACTCAGTGCGAAAACGTACGATATGCCCTGGCTCTTTTTCTTAATTAAACAACCACGATCATGATCAAAATCTTCAAGCAACTCACTGTATTTACAGACAATTTAGCCGGTACGCTGATCTCCCTTTTGAAGATCGCGGCTAAATCCAAACGGCTGAAGCAATGGGACGTGGCCGGCAAAAACCACAAACTCTGCATCATGGGCAACGGAAGTTCATTGAATAGGGACTTGCCGGGCTCACGGGCGGCATTCGATGAATACATGGTGGTGAACCGCTTTGTACTGTCACCCCTGTACGTTTCGATCAAACCAAAATATTACGTGCTGGCCGATCCTCACTTTTTTGAAAGTGAAGAAGGCTCAGATCTCCTGTCCCAAATTGCCGGACAAACGACCTGGAACTTGCACCTGTTTGTTCCTGTCGATGTATTCCGAAGAGGAACCGTTCAGCTGAAACTGGAAACGAACCCCCGCATCCGGCTTCATTATTTTAACACACAGATCTTCCGCGGATTTTATACGATCAGGAACTTGCTTTATACCGAAGGACTGGCAAGCCCGCGCGTGCAGAATGTGGTGGTTGGCTGTCTGATGATCGCGCTGCGCATGCAGTATAAGCAAATCTATCTGTTTGGCGTGGAACATTCCTGGATCAGGAACCTGCGGGTAAACCTCAATAATGAGATCTATGTCAATGACGACCGCTTTTTTGAAAACGGAAAGAAGAAGGAACGCCTCTATGTGGACACCGAATACAGGCCCTTTCTGCTTCACGATCTGCTGCGGAACTTCGCCTATATGTTTGAAGCTTATTTTGAGATCAAAGCGCTGGCCAACCGTGAGGGCGCTACAATTATCAACTGTACCCCCGATTCCTATATCCAGGCTTTTGAAAAAAGACCAAATCCCGGCACATGACGTTCAAGCAACTCATCTTCAGGCTTGCGGTGATGCCCGTTTACCGGCTGATCCTCTTCCCGGGCAAACGCATCCGTATCGGCTCCTCGAACAGGATCCGGAATACTTCCTTCGAAGGCCTGAATAAGACCTTTGAGAACTGTACCTTTACCAGCTCGGCCATTGGAAGGGGAACCTACGTGGGCGAAAATTCGCGGGTCCATCATGCAAAGATAGGTCGCTATTGCTCGGTATCTGCCCATTTCAGCTGCGGGTTCGGAACACATCCCTCCGGATTTGTTTCAACACATCCGGCATTCTATCTCGCCCGCAGCGCACTGAAATTCTCATTCGTGAAAACCGATGCCTTCGATCCCTACAAGTATCTGGAAGACCAATACCTGGTCGTTATCGGCAACGACGTCTGGATTGGCTACGCCGTCACCATCCTCGACCACGTCAAAGTCGGCGACGGCGCCATTATTGCAGCAGGATCGATCGTCACAAAAGATGTCGCTCCCTACTCCATCGTTGCCGGAACGCCGGCCCGGGAAATCGGGCGCCGATTCAATGATGAACAAATACAAAGATTGCTTGAACTGAAGTGGTGGGATAAACCTCCACCCTGGCTGGCACAAAACGCCCGCCTGTTCACCGATATAAACAATCTCACATACCTGCAATGAAGAAACTCGCTGTTTATGCATTCCGCTTTCTCTGGCGTTTAATTGTCGGATGGCAATATAAAAAGATGGGGTGGCACTCGTATATTCAAAAACCATTGAAGGTTAACGGCAAAAAAAATATCTCGATAGGCCGAAAAGTGCTGGTGCAGTACAAAACATGGCTGGCTGCCATGCCCCTCACCGGTACGCCCCATCCGGTGCTTGAAATAGGCGACGGATCATTGATCGGGAATTTCAATCACATTTATGCCACGAAGAAGATCGTCCTGGGCAAACAGGTACTTACGGCCGACAAGGTCTATATTTCCGATAATATTCATGGTTTTGAAGACATTCACACACCGGTAAAACACCAGCCGGTGGTCCAGAAGAATGAAGTATATATCGGCGACGGCTCCTGGCTGGGTGAAAATGTGTGCGTCATCGGGGCAAAAATCGGCCGGCAGTGCGTCATCGGCGCCAACTCGGTGGTCACCCGCGATATTCCCGATTATTGTGTCGCGGCAGGCTCTCCTGCCCGTATCATTAAACGCTATAATTTTAATACTAACAGCTGGGAACAAGAATAGCCCCTGCCCTCTCCCCCATGCTCTTTGCTCTTTGCTCCATGCTCTATGCTCTTTGCTCCATGCTCTATGCTCTATGCCCTTTGCCTATGAAATCCATCCTCATTACCGGCGGCGCCGGCTTTATTGGCTCCAACCTGGCGCGAAAACTGATCGCGAAAGGCTATCGCGTTCGCATACTCGATAGTCTTTCCAGGCAAATCCATGGTCCCGACCCTGAAATAACCTCGCCCTTGTACAAAGCTATCAAAGACCAGGTCGATTTCCTGAAGGGAGATATCTCGTCCGGGCACGATCTGGAAGAGGCAGTTTTCGGACAGGATGCGGTCATTCACCTGGCCGCGGAAACAGGGACAGGTCAGTCCATGTACGAGATCAAACGATACAGCGATACCAACATGGGCGGAACAGCTTTACTGCTTGATTTTCTGACCAATAAAAAACACCAGGTCCGGAAAATCGTCGTGGCCTCGTCACGCGCTGTCTACGGCGAAGGCAAATACCATTGCGCGGAACATGGCACCGTGTACCCGGAAGCCAGGAAAGCCGCCGACATGCAAAACGGCGACTTCGAATGCAAATGCCCGCGGTGTAACCAACCGGCGACACCGGTGGCCACCACGGAGGACAGCAAAATCCATCCGGCCTCCGTATACGGCATCACCAAACAAGTTCAGGAACAACTGGCAATTACCGTGGGTCGGTCAATCAATATTCCCGTGGTTGCACTCCGTTATCAGAACGTGTATGGGCCGGGACAATCATTAAGCAATCCCTACACCGGAATCCTGTCCATATTCAGCACGCAGATCCGGAATGGCAGCGACATCAACATCTTTGAAGATGGTCAGGAAAGCCGCGACTTTGTCTATATCGACGATGTCACCGACGCCACGGTCATGGCGCTCGAAAACGACGAAGCCAATTACCAGGCGTTTAACGTGGGCTCCGGCAAACCGGTCAGCGTGTTAAAAGTCGCGGAAACCCTCCGCGAAAATTATCATTCCGGCGTCCGGATCAATATTTCCGGAAACTATCGGGTTGGCGATATCCGCCACAATTACGCAGCCTTATCCAAAATCGCAGCCATCCTGAATTACCGCCCCCGTTTTTCGTTCGAAAACGGGATCGCTGCTTTTTGCCGGTGGGTAGCGAAACAGGATCCCCGGCCCGATCAATCAGCTTCAGCAATTGAAGAACTGAAAAAAAAAGGACTTTACAGGTAGAAAATGAGATCATACATAAATAAGCAGGTCCTGCTGATCGCCCCTGTACTTTATAACTATCATCTGATCCTGTCCGATGCCATCACCAAAAACGGCGGACAAGTCACCTTTATTCCCGAACGCCGGTACAACACGATCTTTGTCTCTCTGAAATACCTTAGCCGGCATATACAAACCGCTTATTCAAATGATCACCTGAGAAAAAAGATCGCGAAAGCCGTATCGGAAAAGAAATTTGACACCGTCATCCTGATCCGCGGCGAAAGGATTACCCTGAAGATCCTGCAACTGGTAAAAAAAGCCAATCCGCGCGCCCGGTTTATTTACTACCAGTGGGATTCGTTCCGGGAAAACCCGAATGCCGCCAACATCTACAGGTTTTTCGACAAGGTGTTCACGTTTGACCGGAACGACAGCCGGGAAAAAAAACTGAACTATTTACCCCTGTTCTACAGCAATGAAAACAGATCAGGTTCTTCTCCGTCAGAGCCAATAAAATATGATCTGGTATTTGTAGGGGGAGATCACACCGACCGGTACACGATCGTCAAAAAATTGCGGAAAAACCTGACCGCGCAAAACAAACAGTTCCACGTCCGGCTGGTGACGACCAAACTGAGCCTGGCGAAAAAGAAACTGCTGTACCGAAAGAAATTTGGCCGGATCAACGACAACGACTTTGTCACAACCCCTTTCAGTCCCGATCAAATCGCGGCCCTCATGAAGCAAAGTATTGCTATTCTGGATATTAATAACCCGGTACAGTCGGGCCTGACCATGCGAACCATCGAAACGCTGGCAATGGGCAAAAAAATAGTCACCACCAACCCCTTTATCCAATACGAACCTTTCTATAATCCCGGACAGATCCTGGTGATCGACCGCGAAAACTGCGCGGTACCCGGAACTTTTTTCACGGATCAGCAATTCGAAAATACGGTAAAACACCTGGAAGTCAACCGATGGGTAAATTATTTAATTCAGTAATATGACTGATCAGCTTATTTGGTTGAAGAAAAAAAAAGTCTGGAACTATGTCCTGTTCCTGGGCTGCTTTTCCAATACGAATTTTTTGTCATTCAACCTTTTATACCTGCTCCTGCCATTATTGGCCATTTACTGGTTCGACAAGATAACCCAAAAACCGGTCATCACCGATGCCCGTTTTTTTATGACCAGCTTCCTGAGCGGGCTGTTTTTCATGATCAGCCAGTCCGTCATATCACAGGGTCCGGTCCACCTGTTTTCCACGTTTATCCTGACGTTTTCATTCCTTTATCCCGTCATTGCACTCGACCTGTACAAACACATCACCCGCGACGATCTGCGGAACTTCCTGAGCGATTCCATCCGGATCATCCTCATTTTCTATACAGCCGAGTTCCTTACCCGGGTATTAAACCCCGTGGAAACACAAACCGGGATTTACCGGCTGAAAGGAAGTCTGTTCTTCTTCGACTCCAATTTCGTGGGACTGAACCTGGTGATCCTCTTCGGCTTCCTGCTTTATCTGAAAAAGGAAGGCTTTCCCGGAGCAGCAAAATACCTGTGGATCACGCTTATATTGATCATTTCAACCCTTTCGAGAGCGTCCATATTCACGGCCGTCTGTTCATACCTGATTTTCACCGGAAACAGACGAAGCATGAAATACAAGCTGTTCCTGGGAGCGATCCTTTTGACCGGCCTCTTTATTTATATGATCATCTCAACCGATCTGCAGAACATTGACGGAAGTTTCAGATCCAAATTCCTGATCATCCTGAACGCGTTCAACACTTTCATCCATCTGCCCCTCACCGGCCAGTTACTGGGGATCGGCTTAAACAATACCAAATTATACTTAAACGTCTGGAGTCACAATTTCCTGGTAATGTATATCCTCGAAACCGGGATAACAGGATTTACCCTGCTGATGTTGGTTTTTTATTCGTGGTGCAAGCTCACCGGATGGAAAGCGCTCTTTGTTCTTGGCCCTTTCCTGATCAACGGGTTTTCCCTGTCCACTTACTTTTTGGCTCCTGTTTTCTTATTGATCGCGATCATTTACATCATCGAACAAAACAAAACACAGCATGAAGATAGCGTATATTATACCCTCGCTTAAGAATTACGGCCCTGTACGGGTGGTAAAAGACACGATCGATCATCTGCCCCTGCCGTCCAAAAATATCAAAGTCTTTTATTTTGACGAGGAAGTACCGCTGAAATTCAACTGCGAAACGCAAAAAATAAGCCTTTCCGACAACATCGGTTTCAACGCCTTCGACATCATCCACACGCACAGCCTGAGACCCGAACTATACATGTGGCTGAACCGCAAAAAATTCAGCGGAAAACACATCGTTACCCTGCACAATTACAATAAGGAGGACCTGGCCTGGCAATATAACAAGCTGGTCAGCGCCATCGCCTTCCCGTTCTGGATCCATATCTGCCGGACAGCCGACTTGATCGTTCTCCTGTCCAGGCACATGAAGCGCTATTATACCCGCTTTTTCCCGGAACAAAAACTCGCTTACGTATACAACGGGCGTAACCTGGCAGGGGGAGAAAAAAATCTCGTCCCCGGCGATCCTGATGTAAACGCCATCTTAAAGTTAAAAAACAACTATCAGGTAATCGGCGCCAACTGCTTTCTCACCAGAAGAAAAGGCATCGATCAGGTGATCAGGGCGTTGCCCACTCTTCCCGGTTATGCGCTGGTCGTGATCGGCGACGGTAAAGCGCTTGCAGAACTGAAACAACTGGCCCAACAGCATCAGGTCGGCAACCGATGCCTGTTCCCCGGTTACAGGCCCGACGCGTTCCGGTTTTTACACCTGTACGACTTCTATATCATGCCTTCGCGTACCGAAGGATTTCCATTGGCCCTGCTGGAAGCGGCAAGTTATCAAAAATGCTGCATTTGCTCCGATTTACCCGTCTTTAAAGAAATATATACTCCTGAAGAAGTCTCCTTCTTTGAACTTGAAAATATCGGCAGCCTGGTTCGGGCAATCAGGAAAGCCTCTGAAAACAAGGAAGAGTATCAGTCGCGGATATTTAAAAAGTTCTGCGAACAATATACCTCAAAAAAGATGGGTGAAAACTATTACAAAATTTATCAATCAGTCCTCCCATGAACCAACCCTTCGTTTCCATCATAACCCCCGTGTACAATGCCGGGGCCTGGCTCGAAAAAACCATCCGCTCAGTGCTCGGTCAAACCTGGAAAAACTTCGAACTGATCCTCATTGACGATGGTTCCTCAGACGAATCGGCCGCGATCATCCGTCAATTCATGACCGCTGACAAACGGATCATCCTTTTGCAGCAAAAAAAGAACAAAGGAGTAGCTGCCGCGCGAAACAAAGGCCTCCTCCAGGCCAAAGGAGAATACATCTGTTTCCTTGACTCCGACGACCTTTGGCTGCCTCACAAACTGGAGCACCAGATCGGCTATATCAGGGCCAACGGCTGTCGCCTGCTGTGCAGCCCCTATACAAAGATCAACCAGGATGGCGGGATCAAAGGAGGTACCATCGCCGTTCCCCCGATCATCACTTACAACGACCTGTTAAGCTCGAATTATATCCCCTGCCTGACAGCAATAGGCGAATCGTCCATCCTCAAACGATTTAAATTCAAAAAGGTAGGCCACGAAGATTACCTCTACTGGCTCGAAATACTGGCGCGGGGATATGTCATGCACGGCTCATCCGAAGAAGTAGGGCTTTACCGCGTCAGGAACGATTCCATATCCGGCAACAAGATCAAAGCCATCCAATATCAATGGGCCATTTACCGGGAACACCTGAAACTCTCACTGGCCAGAAGTATTTATTATTTCCTGAACTACAGCATCAAAGGCTTATACAAATATATCCTGTAACCGTATGACGAATCTCATTTTAATCGGGGGCTCCGGCTTTGTCGGGACTCGCCTTACCGACATGATCAAACCGGAATACAACTTAAAAATATTCGATAAACAGCCAGGTCCGTTTCACCCCGAAATCACGGTAATCGGAGATGTCCGCGATCAGGAAATAATGAACCGTGAACTCAGCGGACAGGATGCCGTGGTATTGCTGGCAGCCGAACACCGTGACGACGTCAGCCCGCCATCACTATATGAAGATGTAAATGTCCAGGGCGCTAAAAATGTACTGACTGCGATGGATCAAAACAGGGTGGAAAAAATTATTTTCTTCAGTTCGGTAGCCGTTTACGGACTGAATAAAAAGAACCCCGATGAACAGCATCCGCCCGATCCGTTCAACCACTATGGCAAAAGCAAATGGCGGGCCGAAGAACTCCTCCGCGAATGGTACCAACACCGTCCCGGCACCCGTTCCCTGACAATCATCCGGCCCACCGTCATTTTCGGCGAACGTAACCGCGGAAATGTATATAACCTGCTGAAACAGATCGCCTCCCGCCGCTTTTTGATCATCGGGAATGGCAACAACTACAAATCAATGGCCTACGTGGCTAACGTGGCCGCCTTCGTGAAATACCTCTTAAAAAGAATCACCCCCGGATACCAGCTGTTTAATTATGTCGACAAACCCGATGTCAATATGAACCAACTGGTGGCCCTTGTCGAAGAAAACCTCGGTATCCGCGTCCCTTCCGTTCATCTCCCATACCCGATGGGAATGATGATCGGCTATTCGTCCGATCTCCTCGCTAAACTGACCGGAAAGACACCCGCGATCACATCCGTCCGGGTCAGAAAATTCTGCGCCACCACCCAATTCGACGCCACCCGGGCCCATCAGTGCGGCTTTATACCCCCGTTTTCACTCGAAGAAGGATTATCCAATACGCTCCGATATGAATTTGTCCATCCTCCCCGTGATGAAGTCACCTTCGTCTCGGAATAAATAGTTCTGCCTTTTTTTCAATCAGGATCATCCTGATCCAACCGGTGTTAATTTTTTGTTTAAAAGCTGGCGACCTTCTGTCGTCAGCTTTTTTTTTATAAAAAACGAATCAAAATATTATATAAATTGATTTTAAATACACCTCTTTTCTTTTGACAAAAGATCGATAAACAAAAACACAACACACTAATAACAAATACTATAACCCCAATGAACAATGAACAA
>JBDKTZ010000199.1:0-10945 GCA_039679975.1 Prolixibacteraceae bacterium | reverse complement strand
ATTTTAAGAAGTACAGCATCCGTTTCAATAGTCAGCATGAGATTCTGAAGAACTTAACCTTTGGAGAGAATTTCTCTATAGAGATCGACGATCAACGGTTAGCCGATACCCGCGGAAATTACGATGGGGTCTTAAGTTCGGCCCTCTTCAACATGCGGAACACGCCGGTTTGGGAAGATGAGGCCAATCAAATATACGGGGCGCCGACAGGAGATTTTCCGAATCCGGTTGCATCGTTGAACAGCAGGGACATGACTCAAAAAAACAAGGCAATCGGAGGAAACGCATATCTGGAATATAAATTTTTTGAGGCCTTTACGCTGAAAACAGATTTTGGGTATAAATGGAGCGACGGGAAGTACAAATATTTTAAAGCGATTGCAAAGAACGGAGGGCGCGGACTGGATCAGAACAGTTTATATGAATCCTATACCAATAACAGCACGTGGGTGTGGAACAATACGTTAAGTTTCGATAAACGGCTTGATAAACATCACTTTGCAGGGCTCGCAGGTGTGTCGTTCGAGTCGTTTGTTTCTGAATGGCTCAATACAGGAACAGCAAAGGAGTTTAGCAACGAAGATAAAGAGTTACGTTATTTTAATAATGCAGGCAGCTTTCCGGAGCATGTTTCGGGAAGCGCTGACGATTACACCTTGTTAAGCTATTTTGGACGCGTGAATTACGAATTTGATGAAAAATACCTGTTCGCGGCGAATATCCGTGCAGACGGGTCTTCCAAATTCCCTGAAGATAAACGATGGGGGGTGTTCCCGTCTGTGTCGGCAGGATGGAGGATTTCGAGGGAAAATTTCTTTTCCGGATTGTCCGGTACGGTTTCTGCTTTGAAGCTTCGCGGCAGTTGGGGACAACTCGGTAACGATAAGATACCCAATTATCAGTATTACAGTACAGTCAGCCCTGTTGGCTCTCCTACTCTTGGCGGAAAGGAGGTAACCGCTGTTGCTCAGAATCGTGTGGCAAACAGGGACATCAAATGGGAAGTGACTACCCAGACTGATATCGGGATCGATCTGGGATTGCTCGACAATAAATTTGTGTTTACCGGTGATTATTTTCAGAAGAAAACAACAGACATTTTGGTCCAGGTTCCTTTACTTTCTTCTCTGGGGGTTGGTGAATCGCCTTTTCGGAATGCAGGGGAGGTTTCCAACAAGGGGTTCGACCTGGGCCTCACTTACCGGGATAGGGATCATTCCTTTAAATACGAAATAAACGGAAACATTGGCCATGTAAAAAACAAACTGGAAACATTCGGTATTGAAGGAGCCAACGAACTGTTTACTGCCAATTATAAGAACGTGAATGTTGGACGTATTTCAGAAGGAGAACCGATCGGTCATTTCTATGTCCTTCATGCTTTGGGAATCTTCCAGACGGACACTGAAATAGAGAATTATGTCAATAGCGATGGGGGGAAAATTCAGCCGTATGCACTGCCGGGGGATGTGAAGTTCGAGGACAGGAACGGGGACGGCGTAATTAGCGCGGATGACCGTTTTAACGCGGGAAGCAGTTTTCCCACGCTCACTTTCTCATTGAACTTTGATGCCGATTATAAAGGTTTTGATTTGAGTATGCTTTGGATCGGAAGCAGCGGGAACAAGATTTTTAATGGCCTTAAATTGGGGGGTACCTTTATGCAAGGTACCAGCTATAATAACAGCCCCGAAATTCTTGATCGCTGGCGGCCCGAACACAAAAGTAATTCGGTTCCCCGGGTTACGGTCAAGGACCTGAACAACAACAAAATGTATAGCACGCTTTATGTCGAGGACGGAAGTTTTGCCCGGCTGAAATACCTGACCCTGGGTTATACTTTTGATGAGCGGGTGACCGGCAAGACGTTTTCAAAACTGCGTGTGTATCTGACAATGCAAAACCTGATCACGATTACCGGGTATTCCGGTTTTGATCCGGAAACCGGTTCTGACGGAGGCTTCAGCAACAACATGTATGGTGTTGATAAAGGAACCTATCCACAGGCAAAAACCTTTACGCTTGGCTTAAATGTTAATTTCTAATTCCAAAACAAAGATTATGAAAACGCTTGCGGTATCTATACTGGTGTCGTTAATACTGACATCGTGCGCAGAAGATTTTCTCGATAAAAAGCCCCATGAATTTACAGATGCTGTTTTTTGGCAGACAGCAGAACAGGCTGAATCAGCATTAGCCGGTGCATATAGTCCGCTACAGGATGAAGAGGCGCTGGGCGGGGAAGAATGGTGCGGAATGGATGCATTTAGCGATCTGGGTTACCTGAACGATTCCTATTCCGATTTTATTGCCATGTCCGAATTCAGGGCAATACAGAATACAGAAGGAGACCTTAGCCTGAATAGTTACAGATCGTATTTCAGGACGATAAAAAGGGCTAACGATGTTTTATACAATGTACCTGGAATTACGATGGATAATGATAAGAAGAACCGTATTCTTGGAGAAGCTAATTTTTTAATGGCTTTTGCTTATTTCGAATTGGTTATTCGGTATGGGGGTGTTCCTCTTTATGACCCGGAAAATTCAGAGTCCTCGCTGGTAAGGGCTACTGAAAATGAAACCTGGGATGTCATCGAAAATAGTCTGAAGGAAGCCACCGGGCAATTAAAGTGGGAACATGAGGAAGGGCGCCCGGGACTGGGTGCAGCCTGGGGGCTTCTGTCCAAGGTTTATGCTTATCGTAAAAAGTGGGCTGAAGCAAAAGAAGCAGCGGAGACTGTCATTAATTCGGGGAAACACTCAATTAATTTACCATATAACGAGGTGTTCACCATTGAACATGAAAATGACAGCGAACATCTGTGGGGATTAGGGGCCAGGTTCGGGTCATATCCTATTACTCCGATTTTATTCTTGCCCAATGATGTTTGGGGAGGAACGCATAACGAGCAGCTTGGTGCAGGTTGGAGACTGGTCAGTGCAACCCTGAACTTTTATAACTCCTATCAACCTGGTGATCTTCGAAAAGCAGCTACGGTGGCCAGAAGGGGTATAGACGTTGTCACTTATAACGGTTCTACCGATATTCTTCGGGCGCCTAATAATCAGTCACCTGTAGTTTGTGTCAAGTATATGTCACCTTATGCTGCCTCTTACACGGATTGGGCTGCCGGGCTGAATGTTCCGGCTTTAAGATATGCCGATGTTTTGTTGATCGATGCCGAAGCAATCATCAATCTTAACGGCGGAGGCCCCGCAAACCGGACCGTTGGTGTTGCTGCTGCAGCGGCATCATTTAACGTTGTACGCCGGCGGGCAGGCCTGGGACCAATAGGAGCTCCGACTTTCAATGATTTGATGTATGAACGGAAGATGGAATTGGCTTTTGAAGGCGGTGACCGTCACTTCGATCTGGTTCGCTGGGGATTAGCAGAAGAAGTGTATAACAATCTTCCGGCGGAAGGATCATATAAGCCGGCTCGCACATTTAATCCTGTCACTCATCGGCTGTTGCCTTATCCGCAGCAGGAAATCGATAACAGTAACGGATCGATTACTCAAAACCCGGGATACGCCAGTGGGTTATAGCTTGCTTAAAATTTTTAAAGTGCTCTCCCTTGTGATAACGGCAAAAGGGAGAGCACTTTGTATTTGATAAATATTAATAAACCAGTGAAAAACTATTCTTATGAGTGTTTGTGTGCACTGCTTCATACACTACATGGCTCACTTACACCTTTTTGGAAGATAAATCCTTACCTCTTTAACACTTAACGGAGATCGCATAGAAAGAACGTTTTACTGAATTAGATGGCGTGACAAGTCTCATTCTTTCAGAAAACTGACCAGTGGCTCAATAAAGCGTTTGTAGGCTTCGATGTGCGGCAGGTGGCCCACGTTATCGAGTTCCACCAGCCGGCTGTTTTTGATTTTCCGGTGGGTCAGTCTTCCAAGTTCCGGGTAGTTCCCCATGGTTTTCCGCACCTCCTCACTGACCAGCGGCTTGCCCAGGGCAGTGCGGTCGCGCTGCCCAATGATAAGCAGTGTCGGTGCGCTGATCTGCTCAAACTCATAGCATACCGGTTGCGTGAAGATCATATCGTAGGTGAGGGCGGCATTCCATGCAATACGCGGATAATCAATGTTCAGCGTCCAGCCGGCCAGCAGGTTCACCCATTCATCATATTCAGGCTTCCATTGATTGTCGTAATAACTCTCCGTCTGGTATTTTCTGATTGCAGCGTAATCCTGCTTTAATTCGTTTTGATACCACCATTCCACCGGTTTGTAGGGAACTTTCAGCTTCCAGTCTTCCAGTCCGATCGGGTTTGCCAAAATGAAGCGGTCGGTGGTTTCCGGGAACATCAGGACAAAGCGGGTGGCCAGCATACCACCCATCGAATGGCCCAGGACGCTGGTTTTCTCAATTCCAAGGGTATCGAGGATTGCCCTGGTATTCAGGGCCAGCTGCTGAAAGGTATAGTGATAGTGCAACGGCTTGGTTGATTTCCCGAAGCCAATCTGGTCGGGAATGATCACCCGGAATCCTTCTTTTGCCAGGCGACCGGCAGTCCGGCCCCAATAGGCCCCGTTGAAGTTCTTTCCGTGCAGCAGCAGGATATTTTTGCCATTGGGCTTCTCCGGCTTCACATCCATGTAAGCCATCCGGAGCGTCTGGTTCTGACTGTTCAGCGTAATATAGCGGACTTCGTATGGATAGTTGTAATTTTCGAGATTAATCCCCAGCATTTTTAGTTCATTTTCCTGGGCGGGGCCTGCTATTGTCGTCAGCATCAGGATAAACATGGAGAAAGCCGCTTTGAGTCTCATGGCAAATGGTGTTTGAATAATTAATACCTTCAACAGGTCAGGGGTATTTTGGTTTATGCGGAGAGAGCGCTTGTCTGGAAATAAACAAAAAAGAGGACGTTTTGCTTTTCAATCTTCGACGCCTGGAAACACTCGACGAGCCAGGAGGATATTCTTTTGGAATGCTCGGTCGGAAACCTTATTTTTGATAGATATTGTCAAAATAATTCTATTCAAAGTGGAAAGCCTGGGTGAAATAGTCAGAAAACTGCGGAAGGAAAAGGAACTGTGTATCAATTGGAAGAAGTTGGGACCGGGATATATCGTCTCATCCTTCGCTGATCGTTCGGTGCTCCTTCGCTGTGGGTTGGATGAGGAAAACGCTTTGGACGATTTATCATAAGTTAGCCGCACAAAACAACGGACGAAATTTGATTTTTTGTTCAGGGATCTCTCCATATTTATCTTCTGTGAGCACATAGGCTGTTTTTACATTTGAATACGTGTTTAACAGAAGATGAAGGCTTTTTAATTTTCCGGACTTACCACTTTTCACTTCAACAGGTATAACCTCAGCTTCTTTCTCTATCAGGTAATCCGTTTCGGCGCTGCTGCCGCGTTTTTCCCTAACCCAATAGTACAGGTTCTCATTTCCTGATGCCCTGAGTTCCTGTCCGACGAATTGTTCCGCCATTTTCCCGTTCCATGCTGACGCGAATCTTTGTTTGGACACGGTTTTGTCGGAGTAGAACCCGTGTATGTTAGACATTAATCCGATGTCGAGAAAGATAGTTTTAAAAATCTTTTCCGAAGCACTGGCTCCAAGTGGAATTCCTCCCGGAGAAGCGGCTCTTACTTTTGAAAACAAGCGTGCCATTTCCAGTAGCTCGAAGGCCTTCTTGATCGTAGGAGGCGAAAAATCATCAGCCAAATGGGTATATTTTATTTGTTCCCCGACTTTTCGGGTAACTGAATTCAACACTGAATTTAAACATCGCTTATCAGCGTGTCCTGCATATTTTGCAAAGTCCTGACGGAGAGTGGCAATTAAGTCGGTCTGAATTTGCATCGTATCAATAAAACTTCCGGTGTTGACAAAAGCATCTACACATTCCGGCATTCCTCCAACTATAAAATAATTATACATTTCGTGATTGATCATGTTGATAACAACCTCCGGAAATTGACTGTCAGGCTGCTTGATTCTTTCTGCAAGCAACTCTTTTCCTGTTGACACCAGGAATTCTTCAAAAGTCATCGGGTACATGACCAACATTTGCAATCGTCCTACCGGGAACGAAATATCTTTAAGTGCAAATTCGAGCAATGAGCCGGCGGCAATTACATGCAATTCAGGCTTCTCTTCAAAAAAATACCTTAATGCCATAATTGCTTTTGGGCATTCTTGTATTTCATCAAAAAAAAGCAGATCGTTACCAGGGACAATCCTCTTCCCCAAAACAAGCTCAAGCTCCGATAATATGCGGTTACTGTCCAGATTTTGCTGAAAGATTGGATATAAATCCGGATTTTTTTCAAAGTTTATATTGTGCGTGTTCCCGTTGAAATGGGTTTTGCCAAACTCAATTATGGAATAGGTTTTACCTACTTGCCTGGCTCCCCTGATCAATAAAGGCTTTCGACCCGGATTATTTTTCCAGGCGGTCAATTTTTCGGTGATGCTCCGTTTCATGGAAGTTTTAAATTTTACCCCAAATTTAAATAATTATCCTTTAAAAAATCAGGGTTAATTATAAAATCTGCATTTAAAAAATCAGGGTTATGACTTAAAGTCTTTGACCGACCTTGACAACTTGCCCGATCCTGATATTCTCGCAAATGAAATAATAGAAAACATCGAGTCCGGCTTAAACATTTTCAGGGAAACTATGGAAGCAATTAATGGCAATTCCAAATAATGAAACGAGCGACCTTGCGAGAACCACAGAGCGTAAATCCTGGCTACGCGAGTTCCATCCGGCCATTAAAAAGCAAATTACTTACGGATGTAAATTTGCTTTTTCAGCAACTCGGAAGAAGTTTTGTATCTTGCGTCGTCAAACAAATTAAACCACTACCAACGATGTTCAAGATCAATTTTATGATGACCGCATTGACGCTGTTAACACTTGCAGCCTGTCAAACTGCGCCGAAACAACTTTCAGATCAGCAAAACGACCGGCTGACTGATCTGGTGGATCCTTTTATCGGGACGGCTTTTCACGGACATACCTTTCCGGGGGCCGCGTTTCCCTTCGGGCAAATTCAGCTCAGTCCCGATAACGGCACCCAGGGGTGGGACTGGTGTTCGGGTTACCATTATTCGGACAGTACAATTGCCGGGTTCAGCCACCTGCACCTGAGCGGCACCGGCATCGGTGATCTGGCCGACATTTCGTTTCTTCCGGCGGCAACCGATGTCACATTTAAGGATGGTGAGCAAAACATGGATTTTGTGTACCGCTATGCCGGGAAATATACGCACGATCAGGAAGAAGCTTCGCCGGGCTACTATGCGGTGACCATGAAAAATAACGGGATTAAAGCCGAACTGACCGTCACCGAACGGGCCGGCTTGCACCGCTATACCTTTCCTGAAAACGGGAAGAATAACCTGATCATCAATCTGGGCTTTGCCATTAACTGGGATAAACCCTATGAAACGGCTCTGCAACTTGTCGACAGTGTGACGGTGACCGGCAAGCGGCTGTCGCACGGATGGGCTGCCGATCAGCACGTTTATTTTGCCGTTGCTTTTTCTTCTCCCGTCATTTCTTCGGAAGTAAGGAACGTGGGCGGAGAGGGGAGAACAGTCGGTGTCTACAGTTTCGGCAACAAACAGGTACTTGCAAAAGTAGGCATCTCATCGGTGAGCGAGGAGAACGCCATGGCCAATCTGAAGGCATCGCTTTCGGACTGGGACTTTGACGCGACCCGCCAGGCCGCTTCCGATGCATGGGAAAAAGAACTGTCAAAAATTAAAATTACCGGCAACGATCCTGTACAAAAGAAGATTTTCTATACTTCGCTCTACCATACCATGATCGCTCCTTCCTTATTCTCCGATCTGAACGGCGAATTCAAGGGTGTAAAGGGCGATGTGCAGAAGGCTGAAGGATACAATCAATACACGGTTTTCTCGTTATGGGACACTTACCGGGCCTTGCATCCGCTGTTCACGCTCACCCAGCAGGAACGGGTAAATGACATGGTCAAGTCGATGCTCAGTCACTATCGGCAGACGGGGATCCTGCCCGTTTGGGAACTGGAAGGGAATGAAACGTTTTGCATGGTGGGAAATCACTCCATTACTGTTATCGCTGAAGCAATTTTGAAAGATATCGGCGACTTTGACCGGGAACTTGCGTTTGAGGCCATGAAAGCGACATCCCTGCACGACCGCGACGGCATGGCGTTGTATGACAAGCTGGGATACATGCCTGCCGACGAAATTCAGCAGTCGGTCGCCAAATCGGAAGAAGTGGCTATTGACGACTGGAGCGTGGCCCTGGTCGCAGAAAAACTCGGCAAAACCGAAGATGCAGCCTACTTCCGCAAACGCTCAGAGAATTACCGCAATTACTTTGATCCGAAAACAGGATTCATGCGTGGAAAGCTGCGGAACGGCAATTGGACTACACCTTTCGATCCTGCTTTTTCCAAACACGAAGGCAGCGATTACACCGAAGGAAATGCCTGGCAGTACCTTTGGCTGGCGCCGCAGGATGTGGATGGACTGATAGAACTGCTGGGAGGAAAGGAGGCCTTTGCTGATAAGCTCGACCAGTTGTTTAAAGTTGAAACAGGGGTAAGCGGAGAAGAAGCGTCACCCGATATTTCCGGTCTGATCGGCGCTTATGCGCACGGAAATGAACCGGGCCATCATACCACTTTCCTGTTCAACTATGCCGGCAGATACTGGAGAACCCAGGAACTGAACCGCCAGATCCAGACAACCATGTATACCGATAAACCCGACGGATTAAGCGGGAATGAGGATTGCGGCCAAATGTCGGCCTGGTATGTACTCAGCGCCATGGGTTTTTATCCGGTACACCCGGCTGACCTGCAATATCAGTTCGGTTCGCCGATTGTGCAGGAGGCACAGATTGAAGTTGCTCCGGGAAAAACATTTACCGTTAAGGCGCCGCAGGCTTCGAACGAGAACAAATATATTCAGGAAGTCAAACTGAACGGCGAAGTTTTAACCCGTTCCTACATCACCCATCAGGAGATCATGAACGGAGGTACGCTTGAATTTACCATGGGAAGCGAACCCAATAAAGAACTGTTTCAACAGGAATAATCTTTTTACTCAGCGCGGGGATATTACCCCGTTTTGAATGGCTGTTATCCGGGAAAGGTAATAGCCATTTTTTATTTGCAGGAACTGATCGTCATTAAAAATCCGAAACTTAAGATTATAGTAATTTTTTTATTATAAATATATGATTTAAAACATACTGATAAATGATTTAAAACATATGTTTTAAGAGGTACATTTTACGGCTTCGCGGGATTAATAATAAAGAACCGGCCATCTGGCGATTTGACTCCTACTACGCTGAGAATGTGGGAGGAATGACCCGACGCTTTTATGCAGGGTAGTTACCTTAAAAATCCAAACTCTCTACCGGGTTGTTTCCCCAAACAACCTTTCTTTGCCGATAAAGGCATTGCTGCGTCCCACCCACACAGACAGGACGCATAAAAACTCATAATCAATTGATCATGAAAAATTTTTCTACTCTTTTCATCAATTGCGGAAAGCAATCTCTAGCCGTTTTCATAATTTTTGTATGTTGTTTTCTTGGCATAAGGGCTTACCCCCAGCTAAAGATCGTCTCAAGCGGGAATGTTGGCGTTGATGCCACTAATCCCTTAAGCCGGTTCAGTATCGGAACTGATGGTGTGGCCACTTCGAAGGTTTATATCCTGAATTCCAATACCAGCGGAGACCAGAGAGGTCTGACCGTTGATCAGGCAGTAAGCAACGGAAGCTGGTCTCATGGAATTTTTGCAACAGTCCTGACCGGTTCATCCGGAGCTAAAGCCCTTGGCCTCAGAGGTGTTAGTTATAAATCTACTTCGTCCACTTCCGGCCGGGCATATGCGGTATATGGTGTAGGAGGAAATGCGAGTAGCGGATGGAACTACGCGGTTTACGGTCAGTTGTTGGGATCGAATAACGGAACCGCTGTTTTCGCCGCAACTCCCGATAAGGGGGAGACCAGCGTCAACGGCATGTATGCCGGCTATTTCAGAGGAAAAGTGTTTATTGAAGATCTGGTTGGTATTAAAACCACCTCCGCTGCCTATGATCTGGATGTCAACGGCACTATTCGCTGCGTGAGCCTGATCCAGAGTTCGGATCTGAGCCTGAAAAAAGAGGTGAAGGATATGGAAAGAGGCAGCCTGGGCAATCTGGCGAAGATCAAGGGCGTAAAATATAAGCTGAAAACCCCTGAAGAACTGGGCTTGTCTACTGCACCCACTGTTCCTTCCGATACGGGCGATGTAAGCGTTCCCGTGAATATCTTATCGCCCGAACATTTCACAAAGGAATACACAGGTTTTATCGCCCAGGATGTTCAGAAGGTATTTCCTGATCTGGTATCCAGGGATGCTGACGGCAAACTGGCCATCGATTATCTGGGTCTGATACCGGTTCTTGTCGAAGCCATCAAGGAACAGCAGGCCGAGATCGAAGCACTGAAAAAGCAGGTAAACCAATAACAACAGCTTATTATGAAAGCCATTGTAACAGCAATCGTCCTGCTCGGAGCAGGCGTGCTGACAACGATAACATGTCCGGGCCAGACCGACATTGCGTTTACCTACGATGCCGGCGGCAACCGGGAAAGTCGTTCTGTGATTACATTGAGCAGTTTAGATCAAATGGATATACCTGCGATGAATCTATTGAAAGAATCATTGGAATGCCAGGTCGGAGAACAACTGGTCAGGATCAGTTACAACCGGGAAGAAGAAGTCTTACAGGTCAATCTCTTTTCTTCGGGCAGGCAGAAAGCCACCATTGAATTTGCCACCGCTGAGGGGAAACCGGTTATGAAAAGAACCGGTAAATGCTCCGAAAATAAAATAGAATTGTCCGGTTTCCCGGCAGGGACTTACCGAATGACGATCCGTGTGGGTGACGCAGAAAAGGTAT
>JBDKTZ010000417.1:0-7926 GCA_039679975.1 Prolixibacteraceae bacterium | reverse complement strand
TCACCATAATTTTTATTGAAAGAAATACCCTCCATTGGCATGATAGCAAACCTTCCCCAATTACCCTGAATACTCGGGTCAATCAGGCAGTTTTCAAACTGTATTCGTTGTGAGGAATAGTTGGATAGAGATTCCTTTATGCCTCCCGAATTAAAATCACAGTCCGTACAAGTAATATTAGAAGTCTTCGCCAATTTCTCGTTTTCAAAAAAGAAAAGAGTTGAATGGTTAGGACTGTCGTAGCATTCCGGATTATTATAATGTTGGCAGTTTACTAATTTCAAAATAGCGAAGCCATGAATATTATAACCTTTTTCTGCAGTGTCGAAATAACATTGATTCAGCAAAGCCAATCCATTCACATCAAAAAATATAGTCCCTTCTACATGATTATAGAGCCACGCATGAATCTTGTCATAAAAATTCACGCCTTGTGTTTGCTGAAAAACAGCGGTGTGAGCATCAATAATGACAATATTATCAAAATGACAGTCACCATGCTCCATATAGATACCATAGGAGTCTTCTCCCGTCGTACAATGAATGTGAGAATTTGTAAAGAAGATCTCGTAACCACTTTTAGAAGCAAACGCCTTCTTTGAACAATTACGAATCATAACGAAGTTAAAGGAAGTTTTCATGGCATTTTCACAAAAAATTCCCCCACTCTGTTTCTGGCAATCCAATACTAAATTATTGATGATATTACTATGGCTGGTTGAATAATCAGTTCCATTATCGTACTTCAACATATATTCCATCGGCTTCGTTGCTAACAATACCGCACCTCCAAAATCAATCTGCATTTCATGAGGAACCGATAAGTCAAGTGGAGCAGAGATAGCATATACTTTCCCCTTTTCAGAAACCAACATCCGGTTATTGGCCTTGCAGAAATCAATGGCTGATTGTAACCCTTTTGTATCATCTGTCACACTATCTCCCTTACAGCCAAAACATTCGGGTGTAACTTTATAACCGGATAAAACCAAATCCTGTTTGCCGTTCTTTTGTGCGAACCCGTTAAAGCAACAAAGAACAACTAATAAAAGCAGATAAATTTGTCGTTTCATAAATTTATATTGTTTTACCTGAACCAGTTTACTTGTCCAACCGACCCATACTTGAAAAGTACCTGTTCCTATGATTTACGCCAATCTCAGAATTCTTCGATAGCCCGAACCCGTTAAAATCCATAGTTTATTTAATAATAATCTCATCACAAAGAATATCCCCCCAGTTGATTGGTTTAAGAGCCTGATACCGAATATATCTTGCCCGTACCTTTCCTGCCCATCCATAGTTACAAATATCAAAATGAACCGTATTATCACTGATTATCTTCTTTTTATAGAGCGTCTTAAAATTCTTTCCATCATCAGAAGCAGAAATTTCGATGGAATCCGGTAAAAACTCTCCTGCTGTCGGAACAAAGATAAAAGAGGCTTGAACAGCATTTATATCTGTTAGCTGCTCCATATCAATCAATACGTCCATATTTCCGCCAAAACCTTGCCAACGATCTCCATTTGCATTCCAATTACCCAACCAGCCGTCTGTCAGAGTCGTTTCATTAGAGCCTGAAAAGGAGGAACTATAGGGTGTTAAATAAATGACTGTCCTGCCTTTAGCCAAATTATTCACCGGGGTCAAAGATGCCTGACGGGAACCGAATTCAGACCGCAGATTAAATGTATGAAAGCCTTTATTTTTCAAATATTCTAAAGCGATAAACGTTCGGTTTTTGAAATCATCGAAAGACTTTAATTCCGGTTGAGTCCAGCCCACCTCTGCAATGGCTAATATTCTGGGGAATGTCATGTATTCTGCGTGTTCGATCGTCGAAATATGTTCCGTCCACAGATTACCCTGAACCCCTAAAACCAAAGATTTATCAGTCGTCCCTGCCGGAATTGGTTCAAAACTATAAGTCTGTTTCAAAGGAGTATAGCCCAATAGTGCTTTGGGTTCCAAATACGGACAATCCTGATAATAATCCAAATAGCAATGACTGGTCGGTGACATAATCACCTGATGTCCCCTTTTTATAGCATCTGAACCGCTACTGACTTCTTCCCGCCATGACATGACAATAGCATTTTTCGACACATTCCCATCCAGTATTTCGTCCCATCCGATAATGGACTTTCCATGAGAAGCCAGGAATTTTTCAATACGATTCGTAAAATAGTTCTGCCAATCGGCAACATTTATGATATGTTCTTCTGACATTCTCTTCTGACATAACGGACATTTACTCCAGATTTCCCGGTTAGCCTCATCTCCGCCGATATGGATGTAATTAGACGGGAAAAGTTCCATTAGCTCGAGTAAAATATCTTCACAGAACCGGAAAGTTTTTTCATTGCCAATGCAAAGCTCATTACTATTGGTTGCACGGGGATCCGTGCCTTCACAAGCCAATTCCGGGTAAACCCACAATACATCCCGGCTATGCCCCGGTACATCGAATTCGGGAATGATCTCGATTTGACGCGCTGAAGCATAAGCTATGATCTCTCTGATATCATCCTGTGTATAGAAACCGCCATAGGCGCCTTCCTTATCTTTTGTACAAAACCGGTTTTTATCTCCCCACCAATCGCCCAAATCTTCTTTGGTCCGATACGCAGTTTGTTCTGTTAACGCTGGATATTTCTTCATCTGAATGCGCCATCCTCCGGTATCAAACAGGTGAAAATGAAATTTATTAATTTTATAATAAGCCAGGGCATCGAGCATCTGTAAAATAAATTCCTTGGGAAAAAAATGCCGGGAAACATCCAACTCATAACCACGATAGGAAAATCGTGGCTCATCCTTTACCTCTGAGCACGGGATATTCAGTGTTAATCCATTGACCCCTTCCCCTAATTGAAACATAGTTTGAATACCATAGAACAATCCTGCGCCTGTATTAGCCCTTATTTCAACAACTTCTGGAGTTACCTTCAGGCAATAGGCTTCCCTGTCTTCCGTATCGGCCAGTTTCCCGATCAGCAAACGGATGACATCCGATTTTTCATTTGCTTTTCCTACGGCAAACTGATACGGGAGAGATGTGAGATAACTATCCATTAGTTTCTTTTCCGGTCCTTTCAGGTTAGTATACAACTTTGTTTGACTGTTCAGTTTAAAAGTGCCTGAAGTTTGAATCAAACGTTGTGGTTTCGGTATAATGCTTTGAGCCTTAGCCTGATTTGCAGTTCCAAAAGAAAAAAGAATGTATCCTATTAAAACAAGAGCAACATTCGTCACATTCTTTTCAACAATGTGATGAATTTTGAAATTATTACCCATGGAATTAATCTGTTTATATAGATGAATTAATTCGACAAAAAAGCCCCGATACCCTTTTGGGGGATACCAGGGCTTTCAATTTTATATCCTAATTTTTAAGAGATAAAAGCTATTTCCAGTTAGAATTCTGTTTCAAGTTCGGATTAATCTGGATATCCTGGACGCTGATCGGAGTATAGTAATACTTCGTTGAAAAGGTATATTGCCCCTTTTCGTCGATTGGTTCCAAATGACCATCATTTGTAACTTTGAAGTTGTCTGTTCCAACGATATACGCGGTGATACCCTTTGCCTGGCAAGCATCTTTTTCCGCTTGCGAAGTAACAACTGCCAGGTCCGGCAGATTATCATTCGTCACATCAAATTCCACAGGTAATTCCGTTCCTACATAAAGACCTTTACCCTGACTCTCAAATTCTTTCCCCAACGCCCATCTAAACAGATCGCTCTTACGGAAACCTTCAACAGCCAACTCGACACGACGTTCACGACGAATTTCAAGGATTGTGCCTGTCTGAGTGCCGGAAACGTTAGGATACTTTGCTGCCAAAACCGGATCAATATTAGCTTGCCAGGCTGCTAATTCAGCCCGGGGCATACCTACACGATCCCGAAGCAGGTTTATTGACTTGTCCAAATCAAGCTGTGTTAACTGCCCCAATTCTGCTTTGGCCTCAGCATAAATTAATAGGATTTCAGCGAAACGATACAAAGAAACATCACCGAAACAAACATTGCCAGGCCCATAACCAATTGTATTTCCGTTTCCCGGCATGGGTTCCCATTTAATAGACTGAAACCCTAAAACTGAATTAATATAGGGTATATACGGAATACCATCGTTCGTAGGGCGATGCCATCCTGGTGACCAAAATGTGGATTTCAGGCGCGGATCCCGATTTTCAAAACTTTCAGCCAAAGGTTTGGTCGCATAACCTTCGACAGAAGTATAGGGAACAGCGGAACCGTCAGTGTTGATACGTAAATAAGTATCAAACAGATCCTTTGATAACCCGCCATTACCACCTCCGAAATTATCATTATAGCCCCATAACAAACTGTAGCTACGGTCGTAATCTCTATAAAGGATAATTTCCTTGTTATCAGACAAAGAAGTATTACGAAAAATACCTTCATAATTTCCATTCAAAGAATAACCCATCTCCATCAACTTTTCGCATGCAGCTATGGCTTCCTGATAAAAACGACCTGCATCATTCAGTGCGATTTCGGAATGATACTTACGCCAGGACGCTTCCTGCAGACAAATACGAGCCTTGATCGCCAAAGCAGCATCCTTGGAAATGACAGTGTGATTCCCCATGTCTCTGGCGCTCTTCATGTTATCAATAGAAAAATCCAAATCCGCTAAAATGGAATCGCAAACCAGCGAACGGGAATCTTGCGTCTTATATAAAAGATCTTCATCAGTCGTTTGCAGGTCGCAGCTATACCAAGGCACATCTGAATATGCTAAAACCTTGTTATAATAAAGGAGTGCCCGGGTTAAATGGGCAAAACCAATATAATGATTCGTATTATCACCAGTAACATTTTTTGTACGTGCAATCATAAAATTCACCTGGCGGATATCGTTCCAATTCCACTGTCCGATATTTTCTGAAGAAATCGCACCCGACATATATCTGTAAATGCCGTCGGTCGTATTGTTACGAACAACGTTATCCGACGGGTTATCGTTCATTATGACAAGTGTGCTTGGATAATAAAAACTATAAAAGTTGTTGGAATATAATTCCAGATCAGCGTCCGACTTAAAAAAATTGGCTTCGGTAATCGAAGTCTCCGGTACCCGGTCAAGAAAGCTGTCATTACAGCTTGTAATGAACAGGCTTGAAAAAGCAAATATTATATATAAAATCTTCTTCATTTTCCCTCAAATTTAATTGTTAGAAAGTAATGTTTACACCCAGTGAATGATGCCTCTGCAATGGATAGAACTGAAATCCAAGATTTTCGGGATCAGCCTTATAACCATCATATAGCCCGGAAATACAGAATAGATTTTCACCGGAATAATAGAGCCTTACTTTCTGGATAGAAACCAAACGAGTCAAAGAGTTCGGAAGTGTATAACCTAAAGTAAAGTTCTTCAATCGCAAATAAGCTGCGTTTTGCAAATAACGAGTTTGTGGACCGCCCAGCCCTGTTGATTCAGAGTGTGCATTACCTTCTTCCAATCTAGGGAAGAATTTCGTTACATCCTGGTTTTCTTCCGTCCAACGGTCTGTATAATTAGACATAGGTTCGTTATACCAATTAATACTGTAAAATCCCCAGAAGAAACGATCGTACCAGCCCGGATAATAATCATGCTTCATGACGCCCTGAAAGAATGCACTGAGGTCAAACCCATTCCATTGAGCGCCTAATGTAACGCCGAAACGATACTTGGGAGTTGTATTACCGATCTTTTTGTAATCGCCATGATCTTTTTGTGTCCATTGCCCTCTTGTGATCTTGCTATCATCATTCAAATCAGCCCACTTCACAGTACCAGCCCTTGAAGGATATTTTCCCGGTTGATAAAGCAATTGAGACTGGTCAGCCCAATTCTTAGCTTCTTCGTCTGTTGTAAAGAGGCCTAAACTGGTCAAACCCCAAATTTCGCCAAGTTCCTGGCCCACATAGTATGCATTCAAGGTACCCGTTGTATTAGCAACCTTTGTGATCTCAGCCCGGGTATCAGACAATGTCAAATCAACGCTATAGTGAAAAGGCTTGTTGGCAAGATTGAACTGATCTTTCCAACCCGCTGTGATATCCCAACCTAAAGTCTTCAAATCTGCTGCATTTTCCTGCGGAACACTTGTTCCCAAAACAGAAGGAAGGGTGCGCCCCTGGGTTGTCAACATATCTTCTGTATCACGACGATAAATATCACCGGTGAAAGTCAAACGATTCTTCAACATCGCCAGGTCGATACCAAGATCAACAGTAGAAACTTTTTCCCAGGTCAAATCTCCAGAAACCAGCCCCGGGGTTGTTACATACATGGGCTGGGAACCACCGATCAGGTATGAACTCTGGTAAGCATTCATCACTGGAATATAAGCATAAGCAGCCACATCCTGGTTACCCAACCGGCCATAAGATGCACGAATTTTGAATTGATCGAATGTGTTTTTCAAAGGCTCAAAAAATTTCTCCTGGGAAGCGATCCAGGCTAAAGATCCGGAAGGATTTAATACAGTACGGCTGTGGTGCGGAAAACGGGAAGTCATATCACGCCGAAAGTTGAATTCAGCGATGTACTTTTCATTGAAGATATAACCTAAACGGCCGAACAACCCGCGCAAAGCCCATGTAGTTGTCTCTTCACTCGTTTTCGTCGTGCCATAAGCCAGGTTGACGGAGGGAATCGAAGTTGAAATCAAATGATCTTTAGCTGTCTCCTGTATATTATAACGGTAAGATTCCTGATTAAAACCAAGGATAACCGTCAAATCATGCAATTCTCCAAACTTTTTAAGGAAGGTTCCATAAATATCGTAAGTTGTACGTTTAAGACGGGCATTTTCAATAGAAGCGGAAGATACTTCGTTGTTGATCCAGGACCCGGAGTCACGACCACCAGAACCTTTGAAAGGAAGCGTATTCATATTTGTCGCCGTGTTCTGTAAAGAGTAATTATACAAACCGTTGATAAAGAAGACATCTTTAATCAGATCCAATCGGGTCGTGAACTGCTGCTTAAATGTTGTCTCACACTTGTCAGCGTCACCGCCTTCTACCATTTGACCGATCTGTGTGGCCAGGTCATAAGTGTAACCACTCATTTCATCTTTATAGGAAGGACCAAACGGAACGGCGCTCAATAAGTTTTCGATAACAGTACCGTAGTTCCACTTATTATTACGGCTGTCATCGTGTTTGGACAGATAGTAACTATTGGTATCATACGTTGTAGAGATCAGACTGGAATTCATACCCAGGTTCCACCACGGAGTAATCTGAACATCCACTTTGGAACGAGTGTTGTATTGGTCATAATTATTCTTGCCAAATTTCAGCAAGCCGTCCTGAGACTGGAAGTTGCCTGAAACATAGTAGTTCACCTTTTCCGTCTTACCGGAAACATTTATATTATGCGTAGTAGAAAATGCATTATCCTTTATATAAGTCTTGGCAGGATCGAAAGCACTGAACCAAAAGTATTCGTCCCAACTGGAGTGATAGAAATAGTCCGGATTGTTGTTCGGATCAGCCTTCCATTCCTTTATTGCATCAAACATTCCTGTTGGCCAGCTACCGGAATTAGGATTACCTGTTTCAGCTTGGTTTCTGTCATGAAAATAAATCTCAGGATCCATGACAATGTCAGGTTCCACAGTTAAGCCTCTCCAGTCAAAATTCCCATTATAGCTGACGGTTACTTTCTCAGACTTACCGGCCTTAGTTGTTACCAGGATGACACCATAAGCAGCACGGGCACCATAGATAGCAGCTGAAGATGCATCTTTCAACACAGAAACATTTGCAATATCAGCCGGGTTCAAATGGTTAAACTCTGAAACATCTGAAACGGTTCCATCAATAACAATCACTGGAGACCCGCCATTGATGGAAGTAAATCCACGGACATTGAGTTCAGGTAAATCGTTA
>JBDKTZ010000532.1:0-8493 GCA_039679975.1 Prolixibacteraceae bacterium | reverse complement strand
TATTCGGATCAGAAAGAGGTTGAACTCTCGGCGAAGGAAATTTTCACCAAATATGTTTTTCCAAACAAGATGCTGTGGGCGATTGCCTTTGCCAATGTTTTCGTTTACCTGGTACGCTATGGTGTGCTTGACTGGGCTCCGACGTATCTGGAAGAGGCGAAACACTTCTCCATCAACGAAACAGGAGCGGCCTATTTTGCCTATGAATATGCCGGTATACCGGGCACCTTGCTTTGCGGGTACCTGAGCGACCGCTTGTTTAAGGGCAGGAGGGCACCTGTGATCATTATTTATATGGTCGCTGTATTGCTGGCGATCTTGTTATACTGGACAAGTGTTTCACTTGTCACCAACACCATTGCACTGATCCTGATCGGATTCCTGATATACGGGCCTGTGATGCTTATTGGCGTTCATGCATTGGATCTGGTTCCCAAAAAGGCTGCCGGCACTGCAGCGGGCTTTACCGGTTTGTTTGGCTACGCGGGCGGAGCGCTTTTTGCCAACATCGCCATGGGATTCGTGGTCGACCATTTTGACTGGAGCGGCGGATTTGTCGTGCTGCTGGTATCCTGTGTGCTGGCGGTCCTTTGTATGGCTTATGCGTGGATTGAAGAAAACAAGATACTTCGGGAAGCGAAACATTAGGAAGTTACAGGTTACAAGAGCATAGAGCATGGAACATAGCGGAGAACGGAAACAGTAGACCGGATTTTCAGATTCCCGGACACTCAGATACTTGTGTCTGATATTATTGTATCTTTCGCACAAAAAAGATGGACGGAAAGAAAAGAGCAAATATTCGTATTGGGAGTCATGTGGAGATTGTACAGAAGATGGATCAGCGGACAGGTGAACTGACGGAAGGATACGTGGAAAAAATACTGACCAGTTCCCCAACGCATCCGCATGGAATTAAAGTCCGCCTCGAAACCGGTGAAGTGGGACGGGTGCAACATATCCTTGAAGACGAATGAGGGCAGGAGCAAAAGTCCAGATATCAGACACAAGATAAAAGAAGGTAAAATGTCGGCAGGCAGCTGCCGGCTTTCGTTATTAGTGGCTCACAGCTCGTCACTCGCGGTTCATGATCAGATTGAGCGCTTCTTCAGCAGTATCTACTGGTAGCATACAGGTATTGCCGCGGCATACATATATCCAGGTTTCTCCGGGCTTTACCCTGCTTTTTAAAAGCGGAAGCGACTCGGTTTCTCCCGCGCAAAAAATACAATCGGGGAGATAATTTGCCTGAAGTTCTCCGGCCAGTTTTATTGCGGAAGGGCCGCCGATAGCTATTTCGTATTGCTTTTCCGATAAGGTTAAGGCCAGGTTGAGCCAGTTGGAATGCCCGGAAGGATATTCCAGCATATTGTCTCCCATTTTTTCCAGCATCTTACCCGCAATGTTTAAATATTCAGGCTCGTCGAGCAAGTATCCTAGCTCAACCAGATTATTGGCCATAACCGAATTGGACGACGGAATGACATTGTCATAAACCTCCATGCTCCGGCTGATCAGATTCCCCTGTTCTTCCGGGCTGAAATAGAACATATTTTTTGAGGGATCAAAAAATATATTAAAGGAGGTTTTCGTCAATTCTCCGGCCTGATCAAGATAGTCTTTGTTGCCTGTTACTTCAAACAGCGCGATCAGTGCCTGGATGAATAAAGCCGAATCTTCCAGGAAACCTTCTGTTTTGCAGTTCCCGTTTTTCCATGAATGACAGAGGAATCCGTCTTCCCGGCGCAGGTTATTCATGATGAAGCCGGCATTTTGTCGGGCAAGTTCCAGGTATTCTTCATTCCCGAAAGCTTTATATGCATCGGCCAGACCAATGATTGTCAATGCATTCCAGGAAGTCAGTATTTTGTCGTCCAGTACGGGTCTGACCCTTTTTCTCCTCGCATTTAGTAAAACTGAATTCCATTGTTCTGTTTTTTTCGCCAGTTTATCCGGGTCAAGATGATGCTTCCTTGCAAAGGCCTCATCCGTTTCTTTACGAAGCAGGATATAGTTTCCATCTTCCCAGTAACCATAGTTATTCACGTTATAATAAGTTTCGAAAAGGGGCAGTTCGTCCGGGAGTAAAATTTCCAGTTCGGCTTTTTTCCAGACATAGAATTTCCCTTCTTCACCTTCGCTGTCAGCATCAAGAGAAGAGTAAAATCCTGATTCCGGCGATCTCATTTCTCGTTTTAGCCAGCCAATCGTCTGATCAACGACTTGGCGGTAAAGAGGATGTTTAAACTTCCGGTAAGCCTGTGAATATAAACTGAGAAGCTGTCCATTATCGTACAGCATCTTTTCAAAATGAGGAACCTTCCAGTGTGAATCGGTGGAATAACGTGCAAAACCGCCACCAATCTGATCATAAATACCTCCCAATGCTATTTTTTCAAGTGTCGTTTTTACGAAGGCTTCCAGTGAAGGGTCATATTGGTGGGACCATCTGAGCAGGAACATGACGATTCCCGGCATCATGAATTTGGGTTTACCCCGTCTTCCTCCTTCTTCCAGGTCGAAAGCCGACCGCCATTGACTGACGGCTGATTCTATTTTATCTGTGGTGATCGTTGTCCCGTTGCTGCCTGAAGGAATAATCAGGCTTTGCTCAATCCCTTCACTGAGTTTTTCTGCGTATTCTTCTGTCTTTTTGGGGGCCTGTCTGTGAAATGCTGCAATTTGCTGAAGCGCTTCAATCCAAGTTTCTGCGGGAAAATAAGTTCCTCCCCAGATAGGCCGTCCATCAGGCAGCGCGACAACATTTAAAGGCCAGCCCCCGCTTTGGGTCATCAACTGCACGGCAGTCATATAAATCTGATCCACATCGGGCCGTTCTTCCCGGTCAACCTTAATACAGACGTAATCTTTATTCATGACGCCGGCAACAAATTCATCCCCGAACGACTCATGTTCCATCACATGGCACCAGTGACAGGCTGCATAGCCGATACTGATCAACATTAATTTATCCTCCTCTTTTGCTTTTTGCAGCGCTGCCTCGCCCCAGGGCATCCAGTTTACCGGGTTATGTGCATGTTGCAACAGGTATGGTGATGTCTCATGAATTAAACTATTGGTATAGCGGTGTTTCCCCATGTTTCTTATTTTTGATGTCTCAGTCCGTAATTCTCCATTTTTGGTCCCGTTCCGAATGTTGTACGAAACAGGATTCAATAAGTTAACATGAATTTTAGCCGGCAGAAATGACGACTTTTATGGTTTTCAGCTTTTTACGTTATCAACAGCAGGGGAAAGGGAAAGTTTGAAGGCGTACGGAAATTGGTACAGAGCAAAGGGTATTTGACGATTGGAAAAGAAGGCTTGATTTTGTGTGATTATTTAATTAGCTTTCAAATCAATTAAAACTGAATCGTCATGGAACGCAGAGATTACCTGATGAGCCAGATTGAAGAAATGGGCGTGTTTCTTGCCAGGCTCATCAGTCGCCTGTACAGGAGGAAACAGGATAATGAAGAAGAACAGGTCATGGAAGAGGCGCGGAGCGCTTTAAGTGTTCAGTTTGGATGGGATTTGGATGAATTGTTGTTTCTTGATAATGAAAGTTTCATCAGCCTGATGGAAGAAAATCTGCTGGCTGACGATCATTATGAAAAAATGGCCTCCGTTTTTGAAGTTTTGGGTGATTTGGTACCTGATACGAAGACAATATTACGAAAGGAGCTTTATCTGAGAAAGGCTTTACTGCTTCTTGAACACCTGGAATTTAAAAGTTGTACCTATTCCATGGAACGACAGGAGCGGATAGCACAGATTCATATTGCATTAACCCGTTAATTCCCCGGACGATGGCCCAAAAAAGTGATCAAACCTTCTTCCAGTCTGAGCTCTTTTGAAAAGATGCCATTTTCCTTTAGTGCGGCAAAGAAACCTTCGTTCATCATCCGTCCTGCCCTAAGCGGAAAATCAAGCAGGGCCGGATAGTTGTCGGTGCTTTGGGGATGCAGGTAAAACTGACAGCAACTGTCCACTTTCATTGAAAGGTAGATACGGCAGGCCAGCGGACGTGCAGGATAGGCGGTGCAGGCCCCGTCTTTCAACAGGGGGCAGGGTCGTTTATAGTTCAGTATTTCTTTTTCGGTCAGCTTACTTGTTTTTTCATTCTTCTCCAGGGCCAACTGATAAACCTTTTTCTGCTCCTGCTCACTGAAAGAGTCCCTGACATGATTGGCCAGGTACCTTAGTTCATAGGAATTTGCAAATACCGGCTGGTGGCAGCACCAGGAACATCCTTTGCGGCAATCGACTGTTACCCCCTGACGTTGGCCCATCGCCAGGAACGATTCAATGAATTCATCGACCGCACGGTACATTGTTTCAATGGCTTCAAAGAGTTTTTTCTCACACGGTTCAGCATTGGTAACCTGAGCTCCTAACCGATAGCCATCCTTATAGAAAATGCGGTCGTATTCCAAATAGGTTGATTCTGTCATATTTTGTTTCAGTTATAAAGAGCTGAAAAATACGCATTATCACGGATCATCCTGATCAACAGATGAAAATTATTTAGTTACAAATCAACGTGATCTTTTTCCTGTCACAGATGTTACATACAACATAAAATTTATAAATTCGTTGACTGTTGAAACAGTTTCTTTATGTCTTGGTGTGGCTATGAGATCGAAACTTTACATTCGGAATATGGTTTGCGACCGTTGTAAGATGGTTGTAAAGAATGAATTGGAAAATATGGGTCTCCATCCTTTTTCTGTTGAACTTGGCGAAGTTGAGTTAGACAGAGAACTGACAGACAAAGAAAAACTGCAATTTAGCGAGCAGTTGCAGAAACTGGGATTTTCACTGATCGATGATAAAAAGAGCCGTCTGATTGAACGGATCAAGACTTTGATCATCGAACTGGTGCATCGGCAGAACAATGAGTTAGCGATTAATCTGTCGGACTATCTAAAAGATCATGTGAATCACGACTACCACTATCTGAGCGCCCTTTTTTCGGAAGTAGAGGGAACAACGATTGAGAAGTATTTCATTGCCCAAAAAATTGAAAAGGTAAAAGAACTGCTGGTATACGATGAGCTTTCTCTAAGTGAAATAGCTGATCTGTTAAACTACTCCAGTGTGGGTTATCTGAGCAGCCAGTTCAAGAAAGTCACCGGATTCACTCCTTCCCACTTTAAGCAGATCAAAGAAAAGAAGCGAAAGTCGCTGGATCAGATTTGATCCCGGCATGATTTCAGGAGCAGTGACAACGAATACAAATCTTACAAATCTTCTGAAAAAAGCTGTAAGGTATTTCCGTGAAGTATTGCTGATCTTTGTTGCATGGATTAAAACAAACAGATAATGGCAACAAGAAAGGAAACATATCCGGTGCTGCACATGTCGTGCGCATCGTGTGCAATGAATGTGGAACGTACCCTGAAGGGGCAGGAAGGAGTGAAATTTGCTGCCGTCAACTTTGCATCAGGAAAGGTCAATATTGAGTATAATCCGGAAGCGGTTAGCGTGCAGGATTTCCGGGCCGCCGTGCAGGCTGCCGGTTACGACCTTCTGGTGGAAGAAGAAACCGGCAGTTCGGAAGCACTCGAGAAAATCAAACAGAGTGAGTTTAACAAGTTGAAGAGGAAAACACTGTGGTCGGTGATTTTGTCTGTACCCGTCTTGATGAGCGGGATGTTGTTTACGGATCAGACGGAAGTGCACAACTCAGTCTCTTATGTCAACATCATCATGTGGGCGTTTACGACACCCGTCTTGTTTTGGTTTGGAAGGAGCTTTTATATCAACGCGTGGAAACAGGCCAAACACGGATCAGCCAATATGGATACGCTGGTCGCCATGAGTACAGGGGTTGCTTACCTGTTTAGTGTTTTTAATACCCTTTTCCCTCAGTTCTGGATGGAGCGGGGGTTGGAGGCCCATGTTTATTTTGAAGCTGCCGCCGTCATCGTTTCCTTTATCCTTTTGGGTAAACTTCTGGAAGAAAAGGCCAAAGGAAATACGTCCTATGCTCTGAAAAAATTGATGGGCTTACGTCCCAACGCCGTGACGATTGTCCATGAAGAAGGGCACCAAAAGGAAGTGCCTGTTGAGAAGGTCATTAAAGATGATGTGATCCTGGTGAAGCCGGGTGAAAAGATAGCGGTTGACGGGGTGGTGACCAGCGGGAGCTCATATGTGGATGAGAGCATGTTGAGCGGTGAACCGGTTCCGGTGCTGAAAACAACCGGCGAAAAAGTGTTTGCCGGAACGATCAACCAAAAGGGGAGCTTTCAGTTCAGGGCTGAAAAAGTGGGCGCTGAAACCATGCTGGCTCAGATCATCCGTATGGTGCAGGATGCGCAGGGAAGTAAAGCACCTGTCCAAAAACTGGTTGATAAGATTGCAGCGATTTTTGTTCCGGTGGTTATGTTGATTGCCGTTGCCGCATTTATCGCATGGAACCTGTTCGGAGGAGACAATGGCTTTACCCAGGGTTTGCTTTCGATGGTAACCGTGCTGGTCATTGCCTGTCCCTGTGCCCTTGGGCTGGCAACGCCAACTGCCATCATGGTGGGTATCGGTAAAGGAGCGGAGCAGGGGATCCTGATCCGTGATGCGGAGAGCCTGGAACTGGCAAGAAAAGTCGATGCAATTGTGTTTGACAAGACGGGTACCCTCACCGAAGGAAAACCTGTCGTAACCGACGTTTACTGGCTGAAAGGAGATGACTCAACAAAAAATGTTCTGCTTAGTTTGGAAAAACAATCAGAACATCCCCTGGCCGGCGCTGTGGTCAGTTATTTTGAAAATACGCCATCAGATGCAGGGATTTCCGGTTTTGACAGCGTTCCCGGTAAGGGAGCCCGGGCTGTTTTTGACCGGCAAAACTGGTATGCAGGCACCCGGGCCTTTCTGGAAGAAAACAAGATCAGAATTGATCCGGCATTGACAGTCAAGGCAGGCGAGTGGAGCAGAGAAGCGAAAACGGTGATCTGGTTTGCCGGTGCAGGCCAGGCGCTGGCGGTTATTGCCATTGCCGATCAGATCAAGTCCACATCGGCCGAAGCGGTAAAGACTTTGGAACTTGCGGGGATTCGCGTTTACATGTTGACCGGCGATAATGAAGCGACTGCTGCAGCCATTTCGAAGGCAACCGGTATCATGCATTTTCAGGCTGATGTACTGCCGCATCAGAAGGCTGAATTCATTAAAAAGCTGCAAGAGGAGGGGAAGACGGTTGCCATGGTAGGTGACGGGATCAATGACAGTACAGCTCTGGCCCAGGCTGATGTAGGCATTGCTATGGGGAAGGGGAGTGACATTGCCATGGATGTCGCCAAAATGACGATTATCTCGTCTGACCTGACTAAGATTCCTATGGCTATGAAAATATCCGGGCAAACAGTAGCTGCTATCCGGCAGAACCTGTTCTGGGCGTTCATTTACAATGTGATTGGAATTCCGGTTGCTGCAGGATTATTATATCTGATTAATGGTTTTTTGCTGAATCCAATGATTGCCGGCGCTGCCATGGCCCTCAGCAGTGTGAGCGTAGTCACCAACAGCCTGCGGCTGAAATGGAAGAAGTAAGAGAACGTACACTCCCGAAAAACAGGAAGTGGCTGGACGAATCGACAGAACGGAAAGCTTCGATCCCGTGAAAGGGACCGGTTAAAAAGTTTCATGTTCAGTGCGTTTAATGATTTCATTCTGAAGATCTTCGCCCAGATCGTTAAAGTAATCGCTGTAACCGGCGACCCTGACGATCAGGTCCCTGTGTTTTTCCGGGTGTTTTTGTGCATCGCGAAGCGTTTGCGCATCGACGACGTTGAATTGAATGTGATGACCATCCATCCGGAAATAACTGCGCACCAGGCCCGAAAGTTTACGGATCGCCAAATCGTCCTCAAAAAATGAGGGTGCAAACTTTTGATTCAGCAGAGTCCCTCCGGTACGCAGGTGATCGATCTTTGCGGCCGACTTGAGGACAGATGTAGGGCCTTTGGTGTCGGCTCCCTGCACCGGCGATATCCCTTCCGATACCGGCGTTTCTGCCATACGGCCGTCGGCGCTGGCCTGCATCACGCTACCGAAGTATACATGGCAGGTGGTCGGGAGGAGATTGATCCGGTAGGTCGCTCCACGCGGGCTTTTTTTCCCGTCGATAGCCTGAAAGTAAAGTTCAAATACCTTTCGTAATTGATCGTCGGCCCGGTCATCATCATTGCCGTATTTCGGGGTTTTATAAACCAGCTTCAGATGAAGGGCTTCCGTGTCTTTAAAGTTCTGTGCGAGCGCTGAGAGAAGCTGATCCATCGAACAGGCCTTTTCCTCAAAGACATGATACCTGATAGCGGTCAGGCTGTCGGTAACAGTTCCCATGCCTACACCCTGAATATAATTGGTATTGTACCTGGCACCCCCGTTAATATAGTCGGTTCCGCGGGTCACGCAATCATCGATGATCAGCGACAGGAATGGTGTCGGTATATGAGTGCCGAAGATCTTTTCGATGATGTTACTGCCTTC
>JBDKTZ010000587.1:0-7851 GCA_039679975.1 Prolixibacteraceae bacterium | reverse complement strand
TATTGATGCTTCTTCTTTGAAGAGTGAGCATAGTCTGATGAACAAGAAGGCCTGTGAAGCGCTGAAACAGAAATCTTATCCCCGTATCGAGGCTAAGCTACTTCGCGTTGAACAGAATCAGAATACCGGCAAAGTACAGTTGGAATTAACTATCGCAGGCAAGAGCAGGCAAACGACAGAAAATTTTCAGTTTAAGAATCCGGGGAACGGAAAAGTAGAGATCAGCGGCGTATTGAACCTGAAAATGTCGGATTTCGGAGTTGAACCTCCTGTTGCGCTGATGGGTACAATCAAAACCGGTAATGAGATCAAAATTGAGTATCGGTTTATGTATCAGAGATGAACGTTTCAATTAAACGAGTGTAAAGCCAAAAGAGGGGATCGGAAACCCGGATTGAGGAAACCGGAAGAGGAACAGAATTTTAACCAAACATTTAATTAAAAACACAATGAGACGGATTACATTATTTCTTGCTTTAGTTTTGTTGGTAACAGCAACTTTTGCACAGCAGTTTGAGGAAGAAAAGATCAAAACTGAAGGCTTCGGAAAAGTGCAAACAACGATTGGCGGCGATTTTGCCTTACAATTTCAGGGAATTAACAATAGGGCTGACGGGATTGAGCTGGTACCTCTGGGAACAGGCTTTAATCTTCCTACTGCAAACCTGAACCTGGGCGCCGATCTGGCTCCCGGCATGAAGGTTTACCTTCGTACTTACCTTTCCAGTCGTCATCATAACGAATCATGGGTTAAGGGTGGTTATCTGCTCATTGATGCCATGCCCTTTATTCAATCAGAAGCAGTAAATAACATCATGAATTACTTGACAATAAAGATAGGTGTGACTGATGTCAACTATGGGGACGGACATTTTCGCCGTTCGGATAACGCGGACGTTATCGGGAATCCATTTGTGGGAAACTATGTGATGGATGCGTTTACAACGGCTCCTGCCCTGGAGGTCATGTACCGGAATAACGGGTGGATTGGCATGGTTGGTTTGACTGACGGCAGTCTGAATCCACAGGTTGTGACCTATAACTCAACAGATCAGGATTACGAAACCATTAACACTGCCGATGAGCTTGGCGTTTACGGAAAATTCGGTTTCGATAAGCAATTGAATGAGGACTTTCGGTTGCGTCTGACTGTTTCTCCCTGGCTTCACGGGAACTCCCGGAAGGGTACCTTATACACGGGCGACCGCGCCGGATCACGTTATTATCAGGTCATGGTGCCTGCTTCTCAGGGTGCCGACGGAGCTGATATCAAGAAGAATCACCTGAACGGGAACTGGGGACCTGGTAATTACAAGGAAATGAACGCGGTAATGGTAAATACGTTTGCTAAGTACAAGAGTCTGGAATTCTTTGGTTTATATGAGAATGCCAGTGGAAAAACAATTGCCGGCGCTGATTTTAACTTTGATCAGATTGCACTTGAAGGCTTGTATCGTTTTGGCGGACAGGATCAGTTCTACGGAGGCTTACGCTATAATCACGTTGCCAATGATGTCGATATGTCGATCGATCGGTTTCAGGTTGCAGGAGGGTGGTTTTTGACCAGGAATGTACTGGCAAAACTGGAATATGTAAACCAGCAATATAAGAATTTCGCTGTTTATGGAGGCGACGCAGAATTTAAAGGTATTGTTTTCGAGGCTGCTATTTCGTTTTAATTGGGTTTTAGGTTTAAAAAGGTTGTCCGGTATATCCGGGCAGCCTTATTTCGGTTAAAATCTGACTGTATGAACTTGAAAGTGCTGATTCTCATATTTTTGTTTTTCTATCCAGGTGTAGTTGTCTATAGCCAGGCAGAGAAAGATCGTTTTGACCATTACCTGTTTGATGAAGTGATGATTACCGGATCGACCAATATGAATCAGTTTAGTTTGAATTACAAGGAGAACGGCTATTCTGCAATACCTGCACCGGTTGGAAAAAATCATGATCGTTTTGTGATCTCAATTCCTGCAGGAAAGATAAAAGCAGAATCGAAGATGATGCTTCATGATTTCCTGGAGATGATCAATGCACGACAATATCCCGTCATCGCGGTCACACTGGAAGAAGGCATCGCGGAGAAAGTTTTGGCAGACTCCATCCTGCAACACCAGGTTGGCCTTACAATAAACGGAATAACAAACCGCTACGACGTTCGTTCGCTGAGTGTGGAATGTGATCCCGGGCAACGGTGTTTATCAGGAGAATTCAGAGTAAACTTAAGTAATTTTGACATTGACGCTCCCAGGAAGTTTTTTGGGTTGGTAAAGGTTGAAGATGAAGTATTGATTAACTTTAGAATTCTGTTTTCGGCAAACGGTAAAGGACGGATGACCAAGGCTTTTAAGTTTTGAACGCATTGTACCGGTTCAAGTGATTTGTATAAATTAAAATTGAGTAAATAGATGAAATTCAGTACCAAAACCCGTTACGGGATCCGTGCGATGCTTGACGTTGCAGCAAATGAGAGCCAAGGCGGCGTATTTCAAAAGGACATTGCTGAAAGGCAGCATATTTCAATTAAATACCTCGATCAGATTATCTATGCATTAAAGACCGCCGGTTTGATCATCAATACCAAAGGGAAAAAGAGCGGGTACAAACTTTCGCGCAAGCCTTCCGAAATTACTGTTTTGGATGTTCATAATGCATTTGAACATGGTATCTGCATCATTGATTGTATGAGTCCGTCATTTACATGTGAGATGAAGGATACCTGTATGATACAGGGTTTCTGGGGGAAGCTGAATTCCATGATCTCTGACTATCTTAAAAATGCCACGCTTCAGGATATTATAAACAGGAAAGAACTAATGGAATGCGCTGCAGATCCGGAAAGGCCGAAATGTACAACCTGATTTTTCAAAAAGAGAAAACCCCGGTGTTGCCCGGGGTCGGTTATGATGAATCGTTTAATACTCCATTTCCAGGTTTGCACCGTAGATTTCATGCCATGGTAACCCATGCTTGTTGAGTGCATCCATGAAGGGGTCCGGATCAAACTCCTCGACATTAAAAACACCAGGTTTTTTCCATTTCCCCTGAAGGTACATCATCGCGCCGATCATAGCCGGAACGCCTGTCGTGTAACTGACAGCCTGCGTACCTGTTTCAGCATAGGCCACCTCATGATCGCAGTTATTGTAGATGTAATAAGTATCCGTTTTTCCATCTTTGGTCACCCCCTTGATACGGCATCCGATAGAAGTTTGTCCTTTATAATTTTCGCCAAGTTCACCAGGATTGGGCAATACAGCTTTCAGAAACTGGATGGGTACGATTTCTCTGCCTTCGTACATGACTGGTTCAATGCCGGCCATCCCGATATTCTGGATCACCCGAAGATGAGTGAGGTACTCTTGTCCAAAAGTCATCCAGAAACGGGCCTGCCTGATGGCCGGAAAATTTTTAACCAGTGATTCAAGCTCTTCGTGATAAATCAGATAGGACTCTTTTGGTCCGATGTGTGGGTAGTTCAATGGCTTATGGATCTCATGCGGTTCTGTTTCGATCCATTTTCCATCTTTCCAGTATTTTCCTCTCTGTGTGACTTCCCTGATATTGATTTCGGGATTAAAGTTGGTGGCAAAGGGTTTTCCGTGGTCGCCTGCATTGCAGTCGACAATGTCCAGGTACTGAATTTCGGAGAAATAATGTTTAGCTGCCCAGGCGGTATATATACTCGTTACTCCCGGGTCGAAGCCGCAGCCAAGGATTGCCGTGATACCTGCTTTTCTGAACCGATCCTGATAAGCCCATTGCCATTTGTATTCAAATTTGGCTTCATCTTTAGGCTCGTAATTGGCGGTATCCAGATAACTTACCCCTGTTTCCAGACAAGCGTCCATGATGGGCAGATCCTGATAAGGAAGGGCAACGTTTACAACAAGGTCCGGTTTAAAATTCCGGATAAGTTCAACCAACTGGGGTACATTCTCTGCATCGACCTGAGCCGTTTGGATCCGGTTTCCGCCAATTTTTGCAGCAATCTCATCACATTTAGCTTTCGTACGGCTTGCCATCATAATTTCAGAGAATACTTCCGGGAGTGAGGCCATTTTGTGAGCGACAACAGTGCCTACTCCCCCTGCACCAATGATCAATACTTTTCCCATTTAATTTTATTACAGTTAATTAAATCATGTTATACGAAAATCAAAGGAAAGAAATTTTTTAGAGTCTTAAAATACCTTTGAGAACAAATTGACTGAATTCGTTTCTTATGCGTATGCCTGGTCTTGATATCCAGTGTTTTGTAAATGATGTCATTTTCTCTTGTCATACCATAGGTCAACCGGTGCACCGAACTGCATGCGCAGGCGCCGGCTTGTCGGATAATAGTTATTAAAGCGGTTTCCCAGGTTCTTTATGAAACCCAGTGGTATTTTCCTGAACGTGATGAGTTGCCAGGACGCTTTATCCGGATTTAGGCTGAACTGTTCCCGGGCCAGGTATTTCAGTGCATCATCACAGCTTAGTTCAGTCTTTGGAAAAGCATCCTGATTCATTTCCAGTGACATCGCCAGCTCATGATCAGGCAAGACTTCGTTTCGTATCAGTTGTCCTGCTGTGGTTCCGGCTTTCAGTACATTGGCAACGTCAAAAAGATAGAGAATTTCAGCTTCCCAGCGGACAGGAAAAAATTTAACCTGATTGCGATGCCCAAAAATTCTCATTGCTTCCGGTTGATTGATCCATCCTGCCGGTATCTGTGACAATTTTTGCAATTTTGTTCTGAATCTTGACGGAAAACGAAAAGGCGGAGTTTCTTCGTTTTTCTGAATCAGAGCAATGAAAAAACCTTCCCCTTCCGCACTGGACGGAAGAAAGCGATATCCGTATATTCCTTCGTATTCCACTTCATCGATTTTCCAATCCGGGTTTAAAGGTACCCGTACACTGCGAAATTTGCTCTGAGACCTCAGCCAATGAAGGTTTTCTTCATTTTCGGCAGGGTTGAATGTACAGGTGCTGTAGATCAGGTAGCCGCCTTCTTTGAGGCATGCCCAACTGTCGGTCAGGATACGGCGCTGTCTGAGAGCGCAGAGAGCCGCATTTTCGGCCGACCATTCCAGCGCAGCTTCGGGAAACCTGCGAAAAAGGCCTTCACCGGAGCATGGAGCATCGATGACCAATACGTCGAACAGGGCGCCGGCATTTCCAAATTCTTTGGCATCGCTGCTGCTGACCAATGTATTGGAATAACCCCATTTACAGATATTCTCCATCAGGACCGGAACACGTGAACGAATCACTTCATTCGAAACGATAAGATCATCTTTCCCAAGCAGGCTGCACAGGTGAGTTGATTTACCTCCCGGGGCTGCACATAAATCCAACACGAGCAGCGGATGCTCTTTTTTTACTTGCCCGAAAACCTGCTCCATGAACATAGAACTGGCTTCCTGTACATAATAAGCGCCTGCATGCCATAACGGGTCAAGGGCAAACAGCGGGCGTTCGTCCAGAAAATATCCGGCAGAGCACCAGGGAATTTTTTCCTCATCGATGGTCTCCCGAAATTTTGCCGGATTAATCCTCACACTGACACGGGCGTCGTTCGTAAGCGATTCCAGAAAGGAGCCGGCAGTATCAGGAAACTGTTTCCGGATACGTTCCGTGAAAGCTTCCGGCCAAATAGAATGGATTGACGTCATGGTTCAAAAATAATTTAATAACACACGAAAATGATTATTTTTGCAACATTATTTTCAGGGAAGGAAACAATATGAGGGAAAAATTAGCGGAACAATTGAATGTTGAGTTTAACGAAAGAGAAAGTGTTGAAACACTTCGGGAGCTTGCTTCGCGTTTTCAGGATAAAACAGTTTTTACCACCAGTTTTGGAATTGAGGATCAGGCTATTACTAATATGATTTTCAGAAATGACATTCCTGTTAAAGTCGTTACCCTCGACACAGGAAGGCTGTTCGAAGAAACCTATAAGGTATACAACCGCACCCTCGAGCAATATCATAAGCCGATTTATACCTATTACCCCAATCATGAACTTCTGGAGCCATTTATTGCAGAGAAAGGTCCTAACAGTTTTTATCTTTCGGTCGAAAACAGGAAAATGTGCTGCCATATCCGTAAAGTTGAACCTCTGGGGAGAGCATTAAAGGGGATGTCGTGTTGGATCACCGGTATTCGTGCTTCGCAGTCTCAGAATCGCGAAAACATGGAATTCTTTGAATGGGATAAGGCATTTTCGATAGTCAAATACAACCCGTTGCTCAAATGGAGTCTGGAAGACTGCCGCGAATATGTGAAGGTTAATCATGTTCCTTATAATATTTTACACGACCGTGGGTTTGTCAGTATCGGATGCGCGCCGTGTACGAGAGCGATCCGTCCGGGCGAAGATTTTCGCGCCGGTCGCTGGTGGTGGGAAAATAACTCCAATAAGGAATGCGGGTTACATTCGCATTAAGCTGATATCAAGACACAAGATGGCAGGCACAGGCGGATATGAATGTTGCAGATCCCGTTAATCCGCGATTCTGCGTCCAAAGGGCGTAAGTGCCAGTCCCACCAGTTTAAAATGCTGTGAAGCAAAAGGGATACCGATAATGGTGATGGCAAAAATAATTCCAAGGATCAGGTGTGACAAGGCGATCCAGATTCCGCCGATCAATAGCCACAGAATGTTCATCATCGTAGAAAGGCATCCCGGCGCATAATCCATATATTCGATATGCTTGCCGAATGGCCACAAGGCCAGTTGCGCGAGCTTGATAGCCTGTAATCCAAAAGGAATCCCGATGATGGTCAGACAGAGCAAAAGGCCGGCAACGAGGTATTCCAGAAAAATAAAAAATCCGCCAAACACGACCCAAATAATATTGCCAAGTGTACTCATACCAGATGAAATTAATTGTACGTATTTAATCGCAGCTACCCGGTTACCTTTTCGCCTCAGCTTGTTATCACTGGCTAACAGCTTCCTGATTCCTTTAATACGGTACTCTTACCTTCATTTCCGGCAATGCTGCAGATAGTTGCTCAATCAGCGATTTGATATCGACGTTGTAATACAACGGGTAGAGTATTTTAGGTTTCAGTTTTTTAACGGTTTGAATGAACATCTCTTCGTTCATGGTAAAAGGCATCATGATCGTGATAAATGCTACATCAGGTTTCATGAAGAACCTCATTTCATCGATGTACTCAGTATCGCCTGATATATAGATCGTCTTGTCGCCAAAGACCATGAAATATCCGTTTCCGCCGCCCTTCGGATGATATGGAATATCGTCGGGGCGCAGATTGACCAAATTGTAAGCAGCAACTGCCTTGATATAAATGTCATTGAAGGTGGTCTGCATCCCGTTTTCGAGGAATTGCCCGAAATTCATTTTGGAGATACACGATTGAGAAGCGATGACTTTGGTTTCCGGTTTACTAAGGAACTCGATGGCGTCGGTGTTCAGATGGTCGCGATGCTCATGCGTGACCAGAATCAGGTCGGCCTTTGGAAGCCTGGTCATATCTGCTACATTGGGAATCGGATCAATATAGATATTCATCCGGTTAAAGACAAAATGAAGAAAGCAATGTCCAACCACTTCAATTTCCACATTTCCCTTTGATGTTTCCAATGTGTCTTTTTGCCAGTATTGTGCATAGGCTGAATGACTGCATAGCATGGACAATGCAGTCAAAACAAAGACGGCAGAAACGGATTTTCTACGAATGACTGTATTCACTTTCATCGTATGTCAGGTTCGTGTAACAAGCTGCTAATATATCAATTTTAAAAATGCGACGAATGGGTGCATACTTGTTTTGAACATGAACCGGTATTCCTGTGTTTGTTATCCTAAATTAATTGGTATGAAACGAGCC
>JBDKTZ010000576.1:0-15629 GCA_039679975.1 Prolixibacteraceae bacterium | reverse complement strand
GTGGTGAAGTTCGTTATACTTCATTGAGAAAAGCATTCCCGGAACAGGCGTCCGAATTGTTTAAAGCTGCCGAGGAAAATGCAAAATGGCGGTACAATTCATACAAACGGATGGAAGCCATGAGCTTCGCCTCCAAAGAATAAAAAAACCATTTACTATATGCGAAAAAGCCACTGCCGGGAAACCGGTGGTGGCTTTTTATTCGTATCAAGTATCAGGAATCAAGATAAGGTTGCTGCCTTAGCGTTGTTTATACCTTGCGTCTTATGTCTTGATACTGGTGTCTTGTGTCTTTTTCTACCAGACCAGGTCTGAGCCAAGCAGCTTGTCCGGATCGAGGTTATCTGATTCTATTGATTTGAAATGACGATAAGTGCCAACCTTAATTTCATAGGTAGCCTGTTCGTCGCATACGATTATTCCTCGTTGATGAAGTTGCAGCGCACTGATAGTCCACATGTGGTTTACACCTTCTTCGACTGCATGCTTTAAGGCCCTTGCCTTGCCATGGCCATTGACGATAATCAGTACTTCTTTGGCGTCCATGACTGTCGCGATCCCCACGGTCAGCGCCTTTTTGGGGACCAGATTGACATCATTGCCGAAGAACCTCGAATTGGCCACGATTGTATCATAGTTGAGCTCCTTGTCCCGGGTGCGTGAGGCCAGCGAAGATCCGGGTTCGTTAAATGCAAGATGTCCGTCAGGGCCAATACCTCCCAAAAACAAGTCAATACCACCTTTGCCTTTTATTCGTTCTTCATACGCGGCACATTCAGCTTTAATATCCGGGGCGTTCCCATTCAGGATATTCGCATTTTCAGGTTGAATATCGATATGGCTAAAGAAGTTTTGCCACATGAACGTATAATAACTCTGCGGGTGATCCTTCGGTATACCCACGTATTCATCCATATTGAAGGTGGTCACGTGTTTAAACGACACTTTGCCGGCCTGACACAAGGTGATCAATTCCCTGTAAACCCCCAGGGGGGAAGAACCTGTAGGAAGTCCAAGCACAAAGGGTTTCTTGTCCGATGGATTGGATAACTGAATTTTGCGTGCAATGTAATGAGCAGCCCACAGGGACATTTTCTCATAATTTTCCTGAATAATAAGTCTCATAATGACGGTAATTTCTGTGCTTCTTTTAATTGCTGAATAACCCGGTTTCCCAGGTTTTTCTTTTTTTCTATATGATTGCAGATTTCTTTCACAAAATCATTGTCTTCAAAGCGGCCCCGCACCCGTTCGAAATCCATCTGTTTGGTTTGCTGATCGCCGTCGATCCCGAAGCCTGTCATTGCGCTCATTCGGAATTCCTTTTTGGCATCTTCATAAAGCATCCGGTCAATTTCAATTACGCTTTCGCGCCATTCCCTGACAATTTCAATTAGCTCATCGACTGTGAATTCCCAGACTGCTTTTCTAAGATACTATTCAATAAAATGTGCGGTCCAGTTCCATTCGTATTCATAGTACTGGTTATGGAGTTCCGCAAAGAATTCTTCAACCTGGTCCAAACGAGTAATTTCCAACTTTTCAATGCCGGTCAGCAGTTTACTGACCTCTGTTTTAGGTGCAAAGAGTCCAGCCAGGTCAATCCAATCGCCTTGCCCTGTTTTGCTTTTTGGTGTAAGGCAAGCGGATACTTTTTCAGGTGACGTCAGCGGGCACTGATTCAGCCGGGTAATAATCGAGTTGCCGATGAATTTCATGATGGCAAGATGATATAACTCAAGCCCGCGCTTCAGTGCCGTACATTTTATTTTCGTATTATTATAGGAGTACACCTCGGTTGTTTCACCCGAAATGTTCCTGATTTGCTGCAGGAGCCTGATCGCATTGCCCATCTTTTGAATGGTGAAAGGACTAAGCAGGTTAAAATTAATATGATCCGTTTTACAGGGATCGGTACGTTTATCGCGGCGCGGCCATTTCATGACATCCCGGATGGTCCCTACACTTTTCAAATTAATTCCCGGGGCCAGCCAGCTTTCGTCATTGTTTTCGACCAGGTATGAAAAGGGCATGTTCGATGTATCCGAATTCTTGTAATGGCGGCCCATAACAAGCGTAAATGCGCCAATCTTGGCCGGCCACAATAAATAGGAATCGCTCGTTGTCTTGGATCCCCGTTCCACGATGCCATGATGAATGGGACCAAGCTTATACATATGGTTGCTTTGATTTGAGCCACTTCCTGCGTTACAAAAAGAAAACATGCCGGCGATAAGCAGCGTCGATTTATGATGTGTCACCGTATAGGGACCCGCAAAAACGGAACAGGCTTCGCCGTGAAACCCCTGGCAGTTTGCAAAGAAAAGCGATTGCTGAGCTGAATACTGGGATCCCAGCGCACAACCCTGGCCCACAAAACAGTTGGCCACGATGGCACCATCTGAAACCTCGGAACCGGAGGAAATAATAAAGTTCTTTAAGATGGCCTCATGACTGATTTTAACCGGAGCGTCGTGGTTACCGTTCAACGAACCGTTTTCGAGCATACTGGCTCCGTCAATGGTGGTATACGGACCGATCTTCACGTTGATGATTTTTCTGGAGTTGAAGATCTGTGAGTGATGGCCAATCACACCCCGGTCAGAAGTCATTTTTTCGGTATATCCTTCGATCATCTTTTCCAAAGCCAGAACAGCTCCTGCCCTGTGTTTGTAGAAGGCCATGATATAGGCTAAATGAGCGGAAAGCTTATCGTAAATGATGACTTTCCTTCCGCCGGTCTCGTCAAGTACCTGTACTTTTATCCCGTTTCCGAAAGAGCAAAACCCGTCAACAGCACAAATATCAGCATTGTCAATGATCACGTGATCTTCAATCGTGTAATTAGCGATGTAGTTTTTGATATGGCCGATATACACATTATCGCCAATGGTACAATTGTGAATATGAGCATGATAAATGCCACAATTCTTTTTAACGCCTCCAAATAAATTGATTTGTTCGGTCTGATCTCCCAGATAGATGTTACCGCTAAAACGCGTATTGTTATATCGTGAAGCATCAAAACGGTCCGTGACGAGAATTTGAGTCCAGTCGTCACTGTGACAGCCGCCCTCTTTTAGTCGTTTAATTTCCTGCTCTGTTAATGAACGGTAGTTTTTAGCGAACTGAAAGGAATTGTTCATGTGATCTGCATTAAGGCTATTTTATTTCTGATAATGTCGCCTCAAATTTAAAACAAGTTTCTTTCTTTTGAGAATAAATATAAAAACCTTCTGTCTCACCTTCGCCGATAATAAAAACACGCAGGTCGGGGTAGTCACGTGAAACATCTTTGATCAGTTCCATATTGATCTGATTTTTCTGCAGCCACTTGGAAGTCTTCATTTCTCCAATGGTCAACCTTCTTCCGGTGATGGTTGCTTTACGGAAGATTTCCTGAGACAATTTATAATCAATGGGTTTAAAATAATTCATGGTTCTTCAAATAACAGGTAAAAGATACTTCAAATTCAGATGGAAAAAAAAACAAATCCCGGATTATTTTATGAAGAGCAACAAAATGGCATTGAAAGTACCGGGTTTATTTGACGAACAAACGCCGGTGGCAAGACCGGCGTTCCATCAGTTATTAATCTAAACCCTAAGTAAAAAACAGCTGAATCAGCTCTGTCTGATTTGTATCTCTTTAAAATCTGAATCCTAAGGTCAATGTCACGAAATCGCTTTGGTTTTTGAACTTGGCTGTCGGAAGATCAAGATCATTGGGTACACTGTAAAGAAATACATAGTCCTCCCGATCGACGCGTTTGTATGCCAGATCAGCAAAGAAATTTCCAGCTTTCCACCCCAGACCGCCTGAATAGGTATACGTATCGGCTTTCCCGTTTAGCTGTTTATTCCCGAATGCAACGTTTTTATAGGGACTTGGCAGGTATTCAAAACCTCCGCGCAAGCTAAAATATTCACTGACTCGGAATTCAGCCCCCAGATGCAAGTTCCCAGCCGACTGCAATGCCCCGTCAATTTCGTCATTTTCATCATAAAAATCATAACCATTTCCGCCATCACTCAGTTTGATCTTTGAATAGTCAACCCATTCGTAATCAACGCTGATCAACCCCTGCTTGCCAATTATATAGGCTGCACTGAAGATTGCCTTCATAGGGGTCTGCAACTTGTAATCGTAATCAAAGTAATCGGAATGGGCATCCAGATCATCTGTAGTTCCATCGTCATATGTAATCGATGAATACATGTCGTTATAATACTGATCATGCAAATCATAGAAAGTCGGGGTATGGAAAGCCACTCCTAAACGCAGTGCATCAATCGGTTTGACGATGACGCCAAATTTTGCATTGAACCCGGTACCGGTAGTTTTTAATGAGGTATCGAAGGTATAGTCATTAAAATAAGGAATATCCCCGTTCAGGTCATATTCAAATAAACTTGTTCTTTCGCGGAAATAGACATCATGGATGCCAATGGTTGCTCCGACATATACCTTGTGGTTAAAATTGGCAGCTAATGAGAATAGATATTCATCAATACTTCCTTCGTGTGAAAAGGTTTTTCGTTGACTTTGGCCGTGCCCTGCCTCTGCAATATCATTCCAATAAACTTTCGCTTGTTCATCAAAGAGAAGGAGGTCGGTTTTCCATGCCAGTTCTTCATAAGCATCACCCCAATTTTGAGGTTTGGAGTTCGCATTTGCAACAAAACCATCGAGCATAGTTGAAGTAGCGTCGTCTCCGCTTACTATTTTCTTTACATTGAAATCATTCATGCGGTTATATCCGATGCCCAGATTCACGCTAATCAAAGAACTTCCCTCTGATGGAGTCGGTTTGAACGTAGCAACATATCCGATATTGGGTACACTGATATGAAATTTCGACTCATTAGCCATATTGTTCAGGTAGGTGCCGTCTGCCTGATTTTCTCCTAACCGGGTGGAGAAAACAAATTCGCCGCTGCGGTAAAGCCCTATACCTGCAGGGTTTATGCTGGCAGAGGTAAAGTCACCTCCCAATGAGCCAAATGCATTTCCCATGGCCGTGGCTCTTGCTGTACCGTTAAGCCTGTAATCGGATAACCGGATCGCGTCGGTTAATCCCTGACTCCAGGCAGGAGAGGAAAACAAGAGCAGGACAATCAAATACTGTATCTTCTTCATAACGTCTACTATTTTGTTTGTGATCACTGTTTTTTATATAGAGTGATTTTTGTTTTATCTGCGTCCGCTGCCGCTGCTGCCACTTCTGGAACCGCCACCGCCGCCGGAACTGCTGCCGCCGGACGATCTGGATGGGGAAGGGCTGCTGCTCACCGACGACCGGCTTGGCGAGTAGCTGCTGCCTGATGATCTGTAACTACTGCTGCTACTGCTGCGGGTCGGGGCCGTGTAAGTCTCACGGTTGCTTGAGCTTGAGCCTCTGTTGTACGACGTGCCGGACCTGTAGGTACTTCTGGTATTCGTCTGTGAACCCGAAGGTTTGCTATTGGATTCGCTGATAGTCGATGGCCTTGAACTGTTGTTATAGGTTGAACGGGTAACCGTTCTTGGCTTGCTGTAACTGGGCGTATAACTCCTGCTCTGCGTTGAACCGGAACTCTTTTGATAGCTGGAACTGGTTCCGGTACTCTGTCTTGTATCGGGTATCATTTGCCTGTTGCCGGTTCCGGAAACACTCCTTCGTTGACCGGTGCTGATCGTTGACCGGCTGGCCGGATTGGTGGTGATCTCACCGTTGTCGCCTCCGGAGATACTTCTTCTTCCTGTTGTACTGATTGCAGTTCCGGATGTTGTCGCTCTCCTTCTGTCCATAATTGTTTCATTATTGATCGAAGAACCGGAAACGTTTCCGGAAGTTGCTCCTGATACGGAATTTGATCTTCTTGAAGTACCGGTTACCGGTATGGTTTCAGATTGTCTTGTATTCACGGATGACTGATTCCTGTATGATGAGTTAGAACCACGTCTGTAAGAACTGCCGTTATACCCATAACTGTTATTCCGGTTTACTGTTGAATACGATTCTCTCCGGTGTCCGTAACTATACCGGTCATTGTTGTAATATTGATGATCCCAATCCCAGTGGTTATGTCCATAATAACCGAAAGGATATCCCCAATAGGAATAATAAGGACTATACCAGTAAGGCGAATACCCCCAACCCCATCCTAAGCTGAATCCTCCGTAACCAAACAAGAATGAACTTCCCGGCCAGTAATAATCGGAGTAACCCCAAGAATAGTAAGGGGAGTAGAATGGATCATAATACCATGAATCCCAGTAGAAGGGATCGTAGAACGGGTAACGGTGAAACCGGTTAATACGATAGGCAAAATCAATTTCATTACCTTCATAATAATTGTTGATGATCGTATTGCCTCCGTTCGCATTTTCCAGGTAAGTGGTATCAGACCCGACCATTTCCATCCCGTTCATATCGTAAACGTATGCATCTGCGTTGGGATCATCGGTGGTAAAAATATGATTTTCCTTATTGGCAGGATCAGAGATCACCAGGGGTGTGTCGGTTTCTTGTTTGACATTGCCTGAAGCCTGCCGGTCTGCAATCACCGGAGGCGGAACATCTCCCGGGGAAAAATAGACGTCATCATATCGGTCTGTCACGTAGGACCCGGTGGTACACGCACCCAGGAGAAGCACGGAAGCTATTGCCGGGAAGAATGTAACCTTAAATTTCATAATTGAGTCTCCTTATCTTTTAAGAATAAATTATTTACTTTGTGTCTTTAAAAATTCAATACTTAAAGAGCAAATACCATACCAAATCAAAAGAGATGGCGAAAGAATTAACCCTAAGAAGCGAAAATTATTCTCAATGGTATAACGACCTGGTAATGAAAGCCGATCTGGCTGAAAATTCAGTCGTGCGCGGTTGCATGGTCATTAAGCCTTATGGCTACGCCATATGGGAAAAAATGCAGGCCGAACTGGACCGGATGTTCAAAGAAACAGGACATGTGAATGCCTACTTCCCGCTTTTTATTCCAAAATCGTTTTTTAGTAAGGAAGCCGACCATGTTGAAGGATTTGCCAAAGAATGTGCCGTGGTCACTCATTACCGATTGAAAAACAGCCCTGACGGCAAAGGTGTTGTCGTTGATCCTGACGCTAAATTGGAAGAAGAGTTGATTGTCAGGCCAACTTCTGAGACAATCATTTGGAATACCTATAAAAACTGGATCCAGTCGTATCGCGATCTTCCTATTCTGTGTAACCAGTGGGCCAATGTAGTGCGCTGGGAAATGCGTACGCGCCTGTTTTTGAGGACTTCTGAATTTTTATGGCAGGAGGGACATACGGCCCATGCCACCAGTCAGGAAGCGATGGAGGAAACCGAACGGATGATTAATGTTTATGCCGAATTCGTTGAAAAATTCATGGCAGTGCCGGTCATTAAAGGAGCCAAATCTCCTAACGAGCGTTTTGCCGGTGCGCTGGAAACATTCACTATCGAAGCATTAATGCAGGATGGAAAAGCGTTGCAGTCGGGTACCTCGCATTTTCTGGGACAAAATTTTGCCAAAGCCTTTGATGTCAGATTTACCAACAATGAAGGGGTTGAAGATTTTGTATGGGCTACAAGCTGGGGGGTGTCGACTCGTCTGGTAGGTGCCCTGATCATGGCCCATTCGGACGATAATGGTTTGGTGCTTCCGCCGAAACTGGCGCCTTATCAGGTGGTCATCGTTCCGATATACAGGAATATGGAACAATTGGCAAAAATTTCCGAAAAAGTAAACGAGATCATCCCGGCGTTGAAAGCCAGAGGTATATCTGTCAAGTACGACAGCCAGGATACGAAAAAGCCGGGTTGGAAATTCGCTGAATATGAATTGAAGGGTGTTCCCGTAAGGCTCGCTATCGGGCCGCGTGATCTTGAAAACGGTACCGTTGAGATTGCCCGACGCGATACGCTGACAAAAGAGGTCGTGTCTCTTGAGAACATTGACCTGTTCGTTGCTGATCTGTTGGAGGATATCCAGAATACTATTTATACGAAGGCGGCTGAATTCAGGGCGTTGAATACCACCAAAGTTGATAGCTGGGAAGAATTTAAAGAAGTATTAAATTCAAAAGGCGGATTTCTATTGGCGCATTGGGATGGCACTACCGAAACAGAGGTGAAAATTAAAGAAGAAACAAAGGCAACTATCCGTTGCATTCCCTTCGACAACGAAGAAGAAGAAGGGGTTTGCGTTTACTCCGGAAAGCCCTCCAAAAGGAGAGTCATTTTTGCACTGGCCTATTAAGGAGACCAGTATGCAGGTGCGTACAACGTACGTTGAACGAAACATAGTTTTAAATAGAAAGCAAAAGCAGTCAGATTGGACTGCTTTTCTTATTTTTATAAAAAAAATTCAGAACGGAAACCGAAGATCGGAAACCGGAGAACAGAAATTAATAAATAAGATTATGGATAAGGTAATTGAGCGGTTTATTGGATATGCCAAAGAGCATACCACTTCCGATCCGAAAAGCAAAGCGTCTCCAACTACTTCAAGGCAATTGGTTTTTGCCGGAAAACTGGCGGATGAATTAAAAAGCATAGGGTTAAAGGATGTTGAAAAAGACAAGAACGGTTATGTCACAGCGACGCTTCCTGCCAATTGCAACGAGCCGGTTCCTGTTGTCGGATTCATCGCTCATATGGATACCAGTCCGGATTTCCCGGGCGAAAGCGTGACGCCCCGCTTTTTTACTTATACGGGAGGAGATATTGTGCTGAACGAAAGGATTGTGTTGTCGCCCGCCCAGTTTCCTGATCTGGAAAATTATATTGGACAGCAGCTTATTATTCCCGATGGCACCACGCTTCTCGGGGCGGATGATAAAGCGGGGATCGCGGAGATCGTAACCGCGATGGAATATTTACTGGCACATCCTGAGATTAAACATGGCCGGATCCGAGTTTGTTTTACTCCTGATGAAGAAGTCGGTAAAGGAGCTGCGAATTTTGACGTGGCCGGCTTTGGCGCCGCATTTGCCTATACTCTCGATGGGGGCGAAATCGGTGAGCTTGAATATGAAAACTTTAACGCTGCCACGGCAACGGTCACGATCCAGGGACGCAGTGTTCATCCTGGTGCGGCTAAAAACAAGATGATCAATGCCATTCATGTCGGTCAAAAATTAAATTATATGCTTCCTGCCGAGCAAAGGCCGGAGTATACTGAAAAACGGGAAGGTTTTTTTCATTGCATTGCATTTGAAGGCAGAGTTGAGAAAGCCGAAATTACTTACCTGATCCGCGATCACGATCGAAAGTTATTTGACGCCCGGAAACAAATGCTGACCCAGGCCTGCTTGTTTTTAAATGATGAATTTGGCGAAGGAACTGTTCAGCTTGATCTCGAAGATCAATATTATAATATGCGCGAAAAAATTGAGCCCGTCCGGTATATTGTTGATTTGGCCGAGGAAGCCATGCGCGATGCCGGTATTGTTCCGAAAATAAGAGCCATTCGCGGGGGAACTGATGGTGCAGGTTTATCGTACAAGGGATTGCCGTGTCCTAATATTTTTGCAGGCGGTCATAATTTTCACGGTCCGTACGAATATATTCCGGTAAATTCCATGAAGAAAGCTGTGGAAGTAATCGTTCGTATCGCGGAAAAAGTAGTGAGTAAGTTATGATAGAAACTATCCGGTCATATATTGATACAGAAAAACTATTTATTTCCGGCGATAAAATCGTGCTGGCCGTGAGCGGCGGAGTGGATTCGATGGTGATGCTTGATCTTTTTCAGCAGATGAGAGTCGATTTTGTTGTGGCGCACTGCAATTTTCAACTAAGAGGTGTCGAGTCGGATGGAGAGGAAACTTTCCTCCGGGATTATTGTGGAGAAGAGAGAATTGAGCTTTTTGTGAAGCATTTTGATACGCGGGAATATGCTGCTCTTACAGGCATATCGGTTGAAATGGCGGCCCGGAAACTCCGTTACGACTGGTTTTTTGAACTGCTTGATCAGTTGTCGTTTCAATATGTGGCCACTGCTCATCATTTGGATGATCTCATCGAAACTATGCTGGTCAACCTGAGTCGCGGTACCGGTATTCGGGGACTTTCAGGAATTCAGCCCAGGAACGGAAAAATCATACGTCCGCTGCTGGGAGTAAACCGGGAGCAGATCCTTACTTATGCGGCAGAGCATCATATCAACTATAAAAATGATTCGAGTAATGATGAACTGCTTTATCAGCGAAATGTGATCCGGCACCAGATTGTTCCGCTGTTTGAGGAAATTAACCGGGCTTTCCGGAAAAATGCAGTCCGGACTGCTTGTATTTTAAGAGAGACGGAGCAAATCTATTTGCAAAAGATAGATGAGATAAGACAAACGGTCGAAGAACAGCAGGGAACGAACCGCCTGTTTTCGATCGATAAACTAAGGCTATTGCAGCCATTGAATTCCATCTTGTTTGAATTGTTTTATCCTTTTGGATTTAATGCTCAGCAGATTCACGAAATGATCGGCGCTTTCGATGCCGAAGCCGGAAAGATCTTTTTATCTGCTACCCACCGGATCGTGAAAGACCGGAGCCATTTTATCGTAACACCTTTGGGAAATGATAATCCCTCCCGGTTTTATATTGAAGAAGATCGAAAAGAACTTGTGTGGCCGGTTTCGCTTCATTTTGAACGGATCCCCAGAGATGCGGCTTTCCGCTTTTCCCGCAGTCCTCTGGTCGCTGACCTGGATTATGACTTGCTGCAGTTTCCTTTGCTGATGAAGAAATGGGAGTCCGGTGAGTATTTTCAGCCGTTGGGGATGTCGGGCTTTAAAAAAATAAGCGATTTTTTTGTAGATGAAAAATTATCCATTCCCGAAAAAGAATCGGTCTGGATCGTATACAGCGGGCAGAAAGTGGTCTGGATCACCGGGAAACGGATCGACGACCGGTTTAAAATTACCCTGAAAACAAAAAGGGTGCTGAGAATAGTCTTGAATCGCGAGTAGCGAGTCGTGAGACAAACTTTATTAACTTTGCATTCAATTTTTATAGAAGCTCATGGTAAAGAAGGCAGCAAACAAGAAAACGTCGCGGAAGCCGGGAATATTTTCCCGCTTTAAATCGTTTATAACAGGAGATAAACTCAAATATACAATTGGCTTGTTTTTGTTCCTGTTCGCGCTTTACCTGCTTGTCGCGTTTGTTTCATTTGTTTTTTACGGACACGCCGACCACAGCAAACTTGATCTTTCGTGGAGCGAACTGGTGAGTAACACCCATATTCAGGTTGAGAATAAAGCCGGGAAAACAGGAGCGTTTCTCAGCGAATTCTTTATAAACAGAGGATTTGGCATCGCTTCCTTTCTGTTTGTATATATGCTGGTGATCACTGCATTTCAGTTGTGGGGGAGACCTTTGGTCAGATTCAGCCGGGCGATCTTGTTTTCACTCATCCTTCTTTTTATGGTTTCGGTTAGTCTGGGGCTGGCCTTGTCCCTGATAAATAACGACCGTTATTTATTTCTGGGAGGTGAGAACGGACTGTTTATGTCGAACTGGCTGAGTTCTATGTTCGGAAGTATCGGTACCTTTTTTATTTTGGCGTGCAGCCTTTTCCTGATCCTGTTGGTGCGGATGGACAGCTTCATCCCCTGGCTAAAAAGAATCTTTGCGGTTAAGCCAAAAGAGAAACCTGTACTGACTGAAATTGAACCGGAAGAAAACGAAGAATCTAATCGCATGATCCAGGCGAAGGAGGTGATTTCCAAGAAAATTAACGAACACGATCTGGTAGAAACGGTTTTTGATCCGGATCTGGATGATCTGGAAATTGACGAGCGGATCGACATTTCCGAAGCCGGAAGGCATGTTCAGGAACAATTGGAAGGTACCAGGGCTGACCATCATCATGGGCCTGAAATGACTGTTGAGAAAATCGAGGAGGAACTGGATGAGGATTTCGTTTCCGGAGAAAATATGGGAGCATATGATCCGACACTTGATTTATCGAACTACAAATTTCCCCCGATCGATCTGCTCGATGATCATCCTTCGGGTAATGCCGAAGTGAGTAATGAAGAATTGATTTCAAACAAAAATAAGATTGTTGAAACGCTCAGGCATTATAAAATTGAAATTACTAAGATCAGAGCTACCATCGGGCCTACGATTACCTTGTATGAAATTGTTCCCGCGCCCGGTATTCGGATCGCCAAGATCAAGAATCTGGAAGACGATATCGCGTTAAGTCTTTCGGCATTGGGTATCCGGATCATCGCGCCAATTCCGGGTCGGGGTACTATTGGCATTGAAGTACCTAATCAGCAACCTGAAGTGGTTTCGATGCGGTCGATTATTGCTTCGAAAAAATTCCAGGAAAGTACAGCTGACCTGCCGGTTGTTCTCGGAAAAACCATCTCAAATGAAACTTTTCTGATCGATCTGACCAAAATGCCTCATATTTTGGTTGCCGGCGCAACAGGGCAGGGGAAATCGGTCGGATTGAACGCGATCATCACATCGTTGCTTTATAAACAACATCCGGCTCAGTTGAAATTGGTGATGATCGATCCTAAAAAAGTGGAATTGAGCCTGTACTCAACAATTGAAAAACATTTTCTGGCCAAGCTCCCGGAAGATGAAGAACCGATTATTACCGACATCCAGAAAGTGAAATATACATTGAACTCCCTTAACGTGGAAATGGACAGCCGGTACGATTTGCTCAAAAAGGCCCATGCGCGGAATGTGAAGGAATACAATGCTAAATTTACTTCGCGTCGTTTGAATCCTGAAAAAGGACATCATTACCTGCCTTATATTGTCGTGATCATTGATGAATTTGCTGATCTGATTATGACCGCCGGGAAGGAAATCGAGTTGCCCATTGCCCGTATTGCCCAGTTGGCCCGCGCTGTGGGTATTCATATGATCATTGCCACTCAACGGCCTTCCATCAATATTATTACGGGGGTGATTAAAGCAAATTTTCCGACTCGTATTGCCTTTAAGGTGGCTTCCATGATCGATTCAAGGACAATCCTCGATACTCCTGGTGCAAATCAGCTGATCGGGAAAGGGGATATGCTCATTTCAATGGGAAGTACGATGACACGTTTACAATGCGCTTTTGTGGATACACCCGAAATAGAACGGATCTGTGAATTCATTTCACAACAACAGGGATATCCGTCTGCGTTTATGTTGCCTGAATATGCAGGCGATTCTGAGGGACAGGGTACCTCTGATGCTGACCTTGGTAACCGGGATGAGTTGTTCGATGAAGCTGCAAAAGTTGTCGTCATGAATCAGATGGGATCAACTTCGATGATCCAGCGGAAGTTTTCGATTGGGTATAACCGTGCCGGAAGGATCATGGACCAGCTTGAAGCTGCAGGGATCGTTGGACCCAGCGAAGGGAGCAAGGCCCGCCAGGTGATGATTCAGGATGAATACAGTTTGGAACAGTTATTGAAGAATATTTAGACACAAGTATCAAGTATCAAAGACGGAAATTAAAATGAAGAAATTGTTATTATTTGTATTATCAGCGTTTTTAGGATTCGGATCTTTTGCGCAACAAGATCAGAAAGCGAAATCAATACTGGAAAATGTGACAAAAACAACCCGGTCTTTTCAGTCCATCCAGGCTGCTTTTGATTATATCATGGATAATAAGAAAGAAGGGATTCATGAGGAAAATAAGGGTGAAATTATCATGAAAGGAGAAAAATACCAGCTGAAACTTCCGCAATTAGGACTCGAAGTGTACTGTGACGGAAAGAATGTCTGGTCCTACATGAAAGATGCCAACGAAGTCAGCATTACCTCCATGGAAGATGAATCGTCTGAAATGATGAATCCTTCCAAGCTGTTTACTATTTATGAAGAAGGATTTAATTACCGTTTTGTGAAGGAAACAACGGCAGAAGGAAAATCGGTCTATGTGATTGATCTTTTCCCTCAGACTAAAGAAATCGAATATTCAAAAATTACAGTGCAAATCGATAAACAGCAAATGCTGATAAAAAGCGCAGAAATGACGGGAAAGGAGGGTAATAATTACACCGTGCGGGTGAATCATATAAAGACCAACGTACCTGCCGATGACCGTTTGTTTGTTTTTGATCCGGCAAAGTATCCCGGAGTGGAAGAAGTTGATTTGCGATAGTCAGGAGGCTGCAAGCATGGTACATACTTGCAGCTTATTCAGTTTACTTTTTGTGTCAGCCGGCTCACAGTCGATATTTCCATGAAGGTCGATCCGCCTCCGATACCGAAGCTTCCGCCTACATACACCACCGTATCGCTTCCGCTTAGTTTGTTCTCGTCGAGTAATGCCTTTAACGACGAACGGACCATTTTAAACCGGTTCTTTTTCGGGACAATCAGGCTTGCCCTTACCCCGTAAGATAATGAAAGCTGCCGGACGACCCTCATATTATAACATTGCGCATAGACAGGATTATCGCCCCTGAATGCCGCCAGATAAAGAGCCGTCCGGCCCGTTAGCGTATTCGTTACGATAGCTGTGGTCTTTAGTTCTCTTGAAGCCTGTATGGCTGCTTCCGCCAGATAATCGACTTCATTCTCAACGGAAGGAATGGTAATATCATTCCGTTTATCTTTTCCTGATTCAATTTCCTTGGCAATACGATGCATATACCGGACAGCCTCCACTGGATATTGCCCATACGCCGTTTCTCCGCTGAGCATAATTGCATCGGCACGGGAGTAAATCGCATTTGCCACATCACTCACTTCCGCCCGGGTGGGTCGGGGATTATCGATCATGCTATGAAGCATTTGCGTGGCAATGATGACAGGCTTTTTTCTTTGCACTGCTTTTTTGATCAGTAAACGCTGGATACCCGGGATTTTTTCTGCCGCTATTTCAATCCCGAGATCCCCGCGCGCGACCATAATGCCATAAGCATAATCGAGAATTTCGTCTATATTGTTGACGCCATCGAGATTTTCAATCTTGGCGATGATCTTTATGGGACTGTCATACTTGTTGAGCAGTTCCTGCACCTGGATCACATCTTCCTTGTTCCGGACGAAAGAATGGGCAATAAAATCAATATTATTCCTGGCGGCAAATTCAATAAATTCTTTATCTTTTTGAGAAACGGAGGGGAGATGAACACTAAATCCCGGCGTATTGACACTTTTCTTGTTTCTTATCAGCCCGGGATTCTCCACTTCACATAATACAAAGTCTTTTTCTTTTTTAATGACATCCAGCTCAATCTCTCCGTCATCGATCATAATCTTCCCGTTTTCAGGCACTTCTTTGTGAAAATCTGCATATGAGACGGTTAAGGTAATTCTATTCTCACTGCTTTGTCTTGGAAGACCCGAAACTTCAACCAGTTGTTCCCGTTTTACCTCAATGGGCTCCTGGATACCGGTTGTTCTGATTTCCGGGCCCTTTGTATCAACCAGAATTCCAATTGAATCGGATACAGAGCGAATGTTCCCGACCATCTTCAACGCACTTTCAGGAGTGATATGCGCAGTGTTCAGACGGGCCACATTCATCCCTTCCTTAAAAAGCGCGTCAATGAACTCAGGTTCACATCGCTGATCTGAAATCGTTGCGACTATTTTTGTATGTTTCATCTTTGAACAATTGTTTACGGTCAAATGGAACAGCCATCATTGAAAATTTGTT
>JBDKTZ010000425.1:0-4170 GCA_039679975.1 Prolixibacteraceae bacterium | reverse complement strand
CCGTAAAACTTATGCGAATGATGAAGTTGACACTTGGATTATTCCTTATTTCAATGATTTCCGTGGCGGCTGACGCTTACAGCCAAACGGCCCGGGTTAATCTGAAGGCAACGAACAGTACGATTATTGACATTTTCAGGCAGATTGAAGAATCCAATAACGTAGGTTTTTTCTTTAAGAACGACCAACTTGACCTGACCCGGCGATACACCGTCGATTTTGAAAATTCACCCGTGGAAAAAGTACTTGATGAATTGCTTGGAGACGGGTATAATTACCGGTATATCGGGAATACTGTGGTCATCAGTTTAAAAGAAAATCAAACCGGCAAGTCTTCCGGAAGTATGCAGCAACAACGTTCTGTTCACGGGAGAGTCACTGACACTTCGGATGCTGCATTACCCGGCGTGACAATAACCATTAAGGGAACTACGCAAGGAACCATTAGCGACTCTGAGGGAAACTATTCATTGACCAATGTTCCCGAGAATGGCGTTCTTGTATTTTCATTTGTCGGGATGAAGTCCCTGGAAATTAAGATTGACGGGCAGCAACAGATCAATGCCCGGCTGGAAGAAGAAACCATTGGGATTGAGGAGGTCGTGGCGATCGGTTACGGTGTTCAAAAGAAAAAGCTGGTTACCGGAGCAACGATCCAGGTAAAAGGAGAAGAGATTGCCAAACTGAACACCGTTAGCGTGATCGAAGCCATGCAGAGCCAGTCGCCGGGTGTGAACATTACCCAAAATAATGGTTTCCTCGGCGCGGGCTATAAAGTGACTATTCGCGGTCTGGGCACTAACGGATCGGCATCCCCGCTTTATGTGGTCGATGGTGTTCCGGGAGGCAGTATCGACGGACTGGTACCAACCGATATCGAGTCGATAGACGTGCTGAAAGATGCCGCGTCGGCTGCCATATACGGCGCACGTGCGGCAAATGGCGTCATCCTTGTCACAACAAAACGGGGTAAAGCCGGTGTGTTCGAAACCACTTACGACGGCTATTACGGCGTACAGGATTTATATAAAATACCGACTATCCTGACAGCGAAGGAATACATGCTTATGCAGGACGAAGGACGTGTTATGGATGGAAAATCTCCCTATAATTGGGCGCAAAATCTTCCGGCACAGGACCTGAAAGCTATAAATGAAGGAACCTGGACCGGTACCAACTGGCTGAAAGAAATACTCAGCAAACAGGCTCCTATCCAGAATCATTCGGTCAATTTTACCGGGGGTAAGGAGTACTCCACTTACGCCATAGGCCTCAACTATACCAAACAGGAAGCAACGATGGGAGTTCCCGGTTCCGTTCCGGTCATGGACCGGTACAATGCGCGTATCAATTCCCAACATATCCTTATAAAGAAAGAGGATCTTGACATCTTGTCGGTAGGTGAAACGCTCAATTACAAATTTCAGCAAACGTCAGGTTCGGTAGCCGTAGACGACATTTATTGGAATTCCGTTCACAATATGCTGGTAATGAGTCCGCTGATGCATGCGTATAATTCGGAGGGGAATTATTACATGTATCGGGATCAGGTAAAGGACGGGTATAAATGGGATACCTCGAACAGTGCGAATAAGAATCCTATCGCTTATCTTGACTTCCTGCAAAGCCAGAATCTGAGCAAAAGCCATTACCTCCAGGCAAGTTTCAATGTGGGTTTCCGGCCGGTCAAAAACCTGACCTTCAAATCCCAATTCGGCTATATCATGAGCGCATCCAGCTACCGCGCCTACGTTCCGGCTTACGGAGAATTAACCGCGACCCTGATCGGGGTGGACGATATCGTGACACAATCGATGAGTATAAATAACCGTTGGAGTTGGGACAACACGGCAAATTATATCTTCAATTCAGGAAACCACAATCTGGATGTCTTAGTGGGACAAAGCCTAGAGAAATGGGGAATGGGCGAATCCATTGCAGGAAGTAAGACAAAATCCTCCTTCTATGACTTCGGGCACGCCTATTTAAGCAATGTACCGGGCACATCCACGACACAATCACTCACAGGGTCTCCGGCAGGTCAGGGATCTCTGGAATCCTTTTTCGGAAGGGTAAATTATAACTATAAAGAGAAATACATGGGCAGCATCGTGATGCGCGCTGACGGTTCGTCGGTTTTTGCCCGCGGACACCGGTGGGGCTATTTCCCCTCTGCTTCAGCCGGCTGGGTCATTACCAATGAAGATTTTCTGGCCGAATCCGGCATCCTAGACTTTTTAAAGCTCCGTGCATCATGGGGACAGAACGGAAACCAGGCGGTAGCCACCTTCCAGTACATGGCCACCATTGCCAGCAACAATACCTGGGGCGGTTATCCCTTCGGCGATTCCATGAGTGACGCTGCTACCGGCTCTTATGCTTACCGTCTTGTAAATCCCGATCTGAAATGGGAAACACAGGAAACATTGGATATCGGTATCGACGCGCGTTTCCTGAGCGACCGTTTAAGTATGGAATTCGACTGGTATCGCCGTACGACTAAAGATTGGCTTGTCCTGGCCCCGGTGCTGCTTTCATTCGGCGCCGATGCCGTATATGTCAACGGGGGAGATGTACTCAATACAGGCCTGGAACTCGGATTGCATTGGAATGATAAGATCGGTCGTGACCTGAATTATGGCGCCAATCTGTCACTTGGGTATAATAAGAATGAAGTCAAAAAGATTGCCAATGAAGACGGTATTCTTCACGGTCCTTCCAGTGTATTCTGGGAAGGAGCCGACGAGAGTTTTCGTTCCGAAGTAGGAAAGCCGTTCGGTTACTTTTACGGTTATCGCAGCCTGGGTATTTTTCAGAATCAGGCACAGATAAATGATTATGAAGGAGCTCTCCTGAACGGAGATAAGACACAACCCGGCGATGTGATCTGGGCAGACACGGACAGCAACGGCAGCATCGATGCAGACGACCGTACCATGATCGGCAATCCATATCCCGATATGACGATCGGGCTTTCATTCAATATAGGTTGGAAAGGGATCGATTTATCGGTAACGACTTTTGGAGCGGTCGGACAACAAATCATGAAATGTTACCGGGATTTCGTATCATCGCCATATAACAATTATACAACCGACATTTATGAACGGTGGCACGGGGAAGGGACCTCCAATAAACTGCCGCGTCTGAGCAGTTCGACAAGCACCAACTGGAATCGTATCTCGGATATCTATGTTGAAAACGGCGATTACCTGAAAATTAAAAATGTGACATTGGGTTACGATCTGAAGAAAACATTCAAAAGATTGCCGATGCAACAACTGAAAATATATGCTACCGCTCAAAATCTATTCACGTTCACAGGATATTCGGGCATGGATCCTGAAGTCGGCTACGGTAGCGGATCTACAGTGGGATCGGGTATCGATCTCGGCTACTATCCCAGCGCACGGACATTCATGATTGGTACCAACATCAAATTCTAAACTTTATGAAAACATCAACAATACTTACGTCCTCCCTGATCATGGTATTTTTCCTGTCGGGTTGTGAGAGCTTTCTGGATACGGAAAACCTGGTGGAAAAAACCACGGCGAACTTTCCGGCAACGGAAACCGAAGCGAATGAAATGCTGACTTCCATTTATGCCAATCTGCTGTTCGAAGACCCCGAATCTTCGTCCTATTTCTATTATGCGCAACTGGCAGGCGATGATTGTCTGGGCGGAAATCTTTCTGGTTCAAATAATTGTGCAACAAACTTCCTGATGTTTACCAATTTAAACACCGTTGGGGGAATCTGGGGAAGATGTTACAAAATGATCAATCGGGCTAATGCAGCCCTTGGTTCGTTCGACAATGTGAAGACATGGAGCAGTACGTCAGAACATGACCGGCACTTCGGCGAAGCCTATTTCCTGCGGGCATTTGCTTACAACGAACTGGCACAAATATATGGCGGACTGCCGTTACGGACCACGACCGAAGCCACGAACATACCGAGGGCATCGGTCGACGAAGTTTATGCCCTGATCGCTTCCGATCTGAAGCAGGCGATCGAATTGATCCCCAATCGTATTTACGCTGCAGGTTCGGATTTGGCAGGCCATGCCACCAAGTCGGCCGCACAAGCCATGATGGCGCGTGTGTTCCTGTTCTATACCGGCAGATATGCAAAAACGGAACTCCCCGGAGGAATCACCAAAGCCCA
>JBDKTZ010000332.1:0-15545 GCA_039679975.1 Prolixibacteraceae bacterium | reverse complement strand
AAAATCTCTGCCGACTCAAGAATTTCATCAAATCTTTCGTGCGGTATCTTCTCTGTAAAACGAGAAAAAGGAACCACTGCTTTAACTAAATCAAATATAGAAAGCTGTGGCCTTGAAAGAACATCGCGAAGTTTTACAGGCTGCCGCAGCAATGAGCTCTGCTTCTCCTCAAGAAGCGAATTAATATATTGCGGTTTGATCGAAAAATCAGAAAGAAAATCAATCACCGCATCCCTGAATTCCATTTTCTCATTTAATAAATCCATCCGCCCACGGGAAGCCAAACCCAGTTTATATCCTTTTGGGGTCAGCCTTGCATCCGCGTCATCCTGTCTCAAAAGTATTCTGTATTCAGCCCTGGATGTAAACATTCTGTAAGGTTCATCAACACCTTTTGTGACCAGATCATCAATCAAAACACCAATATAGGCCTCATCACGGGTCAAAATAAACTCAGACAGGTCATGTGCTCTTAAATGAGCATTTATGCCCGCCATTAATCCCTGGGCGGCAGCCTCCTCATAACCCGTCGTACCGTTGATTTGTCCTGCAAAAAAAAGGTTCCCAATCAACTTGGTCTCCAGTGAATGATTTAACTGAGTAGGATCAAAATAATCATATTCTATCGCATAACCGGGTCTGAAAATCCGGGCATTTTCCAGGCCCGGAATCATATGCAATGCTCTGTATTGAACATCCCAGGGCAAAGAGGAAGAAAATCCATTCAGATAATATTCCACAGTTGTCTCACCCTCAGGTTCCAAAAAAAGCTGATGCTGATCCTTTTCAGCAAAAGTCACCAATTTGGATTCAATGCTCGGACAATATCGCGGCCCTAAACTACGAATAGTTCCGTTATACATGGGTGAATCTTCAAAGCCTTCCTCAAGAAGCCGGTGTACCTCCGGATTCGTATAAGTCATCCAGCAACTCCGCTGCTCCAACGATGATTTCACATCCGGCAGAAAAGAAAATTTATAATAACCTTCATCTCCTTTCTGCTCACCAAGACTTGAAAAATCAATTGTTCTGCCGTCTATCCGCACCGGAGTCCCTGTCTTCAAACGACCAGTCACAAATCCCGCCCCGGCAAGCTGATCGCTTATAAAATAAGAAGCAGACTCGCCAATCCGTCCTCCTTCCATCTGCGAACGCCCGATATGCATCAACCCATTTAGAAAAGTGCCGTTCGTCAAAACAACAGTTCGCGACCTAAACTCAACCCCAATTTTTGTTTTTACTCCGACTACCTTTCTTTGATCAATAACCAACTGTATCACTGCATCCTGCCAGAGGTCCAACTTAGGTATTTTCTCAAGTTCCTTTCTCCACGTCTCAGAAAAACGCATCCGGTCACTTTGCGCCCTTGGACTCCACATAGCAGGTCCCTTTGAACGGTTAAGCATACGAAACTGTATCGATGTTAAATCAGTAATCACAGCTGTATATCCGCCTAATGCATCAATTTCCCGAACAATTTGCCCCTTCGCGATTCCTCCGATCGCCGGATTACATGACATCTGCGCATACTTACTCATATCCATCGTGATGAGTAATGTCTTCGAACCCAAATTAGCAGCCGCGGCCGCAGCCTCACATCCGGCATGCCCTCCTCCCACAACAATCACATCATAATATGGTAACATCATCAACTGTTTTGACCGCAAAATTAATAGAAAACGTTTAAACAGAAAAAGTTAATCTTACCTTTAATAAAATAAGATAATTTTAATTGTACAATTGCATCTATCTACGGTAATTCTTCAATCTTTTTAAGATAATAATCCTCTTTTTGCGTCATTATCCTTTTTTGCTCAACCTCTTTATCCTGATAACCAAGTAAATGCAAAACGCCATGGATCATAATCCTGCTTAACTCATTCTCAAAAGATACATGATATACTCCGGCATTTTCTTTTACACGCTCCACACTTATATAAATGTCACCGGAAATAACAATGCCGGTAACATAATCAAACGTAATAATGTCAGTATAATAATCATGTCCGAGATACTGCTGATTAATAAGCAGAAGATACTCATCATTGCAAAAAATAAAATTAAGGTCACCTGCTCTCTTATTCTCCTCCTTAATAGCAGATCTGATCCAGCTACGAAGATTAACTTTAGCCAGATGAAGACCGGAAATGCCTTCTATATAAAAATTGATGCTCACTATTCAGTTTAAACTTTAATTGAATAATAGAACCGTTATTTCTGAAAGATATGTGATCTACAAGGTTCTTTATTATAAATAAACCCCTGCCCCCTTCTTTTCTAATATTCTCTGTGCAAGTTGGATCCGGCAAATCCCGATAATTAAACCCATTTCCCTCATCGGCAACTTCAATCAACAAATAGTCATCGATACACTCAGCAAAAATAGTAACATGTTTATTCAAATCCTGCTTATTTCCATGGTAAATTGCATTATTTACCGACTCACTTACACATAACATGATATAACCGGAAATAAAATCGGACGCCCCTGCCTCTTCAAGGAGACTTTGTATAAAACTTTCAACATTCTTCAAATAGCTGAAATCAGAAGGTATTGATATTTTATTTTTCAAATTTATATACTTTTTAAAAAAACCGGATTATCATGAAGCACCCTCCTTTACTACAATAATCGATTAACACAGCTCCTTATACTGAAAATAATCCAATCAGGTTACGTAAAAGAGAAATCATCTCCTGATCTAAACCTATCTCTTCGAACCTCTTATATAAACATCTCATTAAAAATCAAATCCACTTTTCACTCTTACTAACACCCTGTTAAAAGCAAACACATAAAATATTGATTGTCAGCACTCCTCAAATACTCTAAGCTGTTAATTAAAGATCATCGTTATGTTCATATTTCTTTGCAAAAAAATAAAAAAAAATTTGTCTTTTATCTTAAAAATATTAATTAAAAATCGCTTGCTATGAAAAACCAAAATAATTTAAAAAATAACAAACTTAAATTAACACACCTCTTCTTCTCAAATCAAAAATCAGATATTAGAAACATTCAAAGTCAACAATTGTTAATAATAGCGCTGAAAATATGATACACAAGAACTAAAGGTGTTTATTCAGAGTTCATAAATGACTTGAAGATTCTCCTTTTAAATAAACAACAATAAAAAATAAAAACTTATCAAATCAACTAACAATCTATTATTATCAGTATTTTGAATTAGAAGATATGATTTAAATATTGTACTGATTAAACCTCACAGAAATTTTCATTTTAGAAAAATGAAATTAATTTTATACGCTTAAGACGGATTATGAATAAGACGAGCACGCTATAGCAGAGACAATGAAAAAGAAACTTTCCATATTATTGGTTGAAGACAATATTTTAAATCAGAGGATTGTTACATTTAGCCTTCGAAAATACAACCATGAGGTAACAATTGCCAATAATGGAAAAGAAGCGCTTGATATGTTCAAAAAATCGACGTTTGACGTGATTCTGATGGACATTATGATGCCTGTCATGGATGGCCTGGAAGCAACCCTTCATATTCGCGAATATGAAGCACTCAGGCAAATAGAAAGGCAAACTCCCATTATAGCGCTTACTGCCAACACAATGGATAATGACAGGGAAAAATGCCTCTCTTACGGCATGAATGAATTTATGGCCAAACCTTTTGACATGGAAAGGTTAAATCAAATTTTCAGGGAACTTCACATTTGTGAATAACAATCACACATAAATGAACAGTATATTTGTTCATTCGTAAAAATTGTTTTTATGGCTGATGAACTTGATCTTCATAACCGGTCTTTTGGGGAGCAGGATAATGAATTTGACCGGCAGTTACGTCCTTTGTCCTTTGACGATTTTAAAGGACAGGATCAGATCGTGTCAAATCTGAAGGTATTTGTTCAGGCTGCAAAAATGCGGGATGAAGCGCTTGATCATGTGTTGCTTTTCGGTCCTCCGGGATTGGGAAAAACTACTTTATCAAGTATTATTTCGAATGAACTTGGAGTCAGTTTAAAACTCACCTCCGGGCCCGTATTGGACAAACCGGGAGATTTGGCGGGTTTACTGACCAATCTGGAGAAACATGATGTTCTTTTTATCGATGAGATACACCGTCTTAGTCCGATTGTTGAAGAGTATCTATACTCGGCAATGGAGGACTATAAGATCGATATTATGATCGATAAGGGGCCCAGTGCAAGATCTATTCAACTTGAATTAAATCCTTTTACGCTGATCGGGGCCACTACCCGCTCCGGATTACTCACGAGCCCTCTTCGGGCACGATTTGGTATTAAAGCCCATTTTGAATATTATGATCTTGCTATTTTAACTGGGATTGTAAAACGATCGGCCGGTATCTTGAAGGTACAAATCGATGAGCGTGCAGCTATTGAGATTGCTTCGCGAAGCAGAGGAACACCACGTATTTCAAATGCCTTATTGAGAAGGGTGCGCGATTTTGCCCAGGTAAAGGGAAATGGTAGAATTGATCTCGAGATTACCCGTTATGCCTTGCAGGCACTCAATATAGACACCCATGGACTTGATGAAATGGATAATAAAATACTTCGTACAATTATTGATAAATTCAAAGGCGGCCCGGTGGGGATTACTACTATTGCCACGGCTGTGGGTGAAGATAGCGGTACCATAGAAGAAGTTTATGAGCCTTTTCTTATCAAGGAAGGTTTTTTAAAGCGTACGCCAAGAGGAAGAGAAGCGACAGAACTGGCTTATACTCACTTAGGAAAGGTCAGGTTTAACGCGAATCCTGGTCTTTTTTGATCAGTCTGACTTCAAACAGCTTAGGCCAAAGTTTGCCGGTTACGTACATTTTTCCGTTTTCATCGTTAATGGCAATTCCGTTTAGTACATCGACAGGTTTTTGAGGGTCGTATATTACAGGAAGCAGTCCTTCAAAATTGATCCTGGAAACGACTTTACCTGTCTTAGCATCAATTTTAACTGCATTATTTGTGGTCCATATATTTGCATACACATAGCCATCATGATATTCAAGCTCATTCAGGTATTGCACGGGTCCCTGATTATCATATACAGGCATTTTTTTTATAACTTGCATGGTTGAAGGATCTATAAAATGCATGAATTCGGTTCCGTCAGTTTTGATGAGGTATTGGCCGTCATTTGTTAATCCCCATCCCTGGGGTGTTTGGTAAGTGAAACTGTCAATCCGTGCAAAGGTATTCAGGTCATAAATGAAACCTATCTGTGATTTATAGGTTAGCTGATAGATTTTGTTGTTCATAATACTGATACCTTCACCAAAATATTCATTTTCGAGATCAACAGATTTCAGTACCTTACCGGTCTCGAGATCCATTTTGAAGATGCCTGATTTTCCGTTTTCACCCGTGCTTTCGTAGAGAATCCCGTTATGGAATTCCAGACCCTGGGTAAAATGTTCTGTATTATGAGGGTAAGTATGAACAACTTCATAAGTAAACATTTCAGGCTGAATATCTGAAACGACTTCAAGCGAATGAAAATTTATACCCTCTACCCCATCAGTTTTAACAGAGACAATCTTAATTTGATGTTTTCCGGTCGGTTCAAATTTCAATCGGTGATCAAATTCAAGTTCCTTCGACGTTTTGATCAGCTCGTTGTCAAGATAAAGATCCGATTTTTCCAATTCGCCGTCTTTAATTTTTACGCTGATATGAATGGTGACCGGATCACCTGATGCCACATTCTTTTTATTGGGAAGGATTGAAATTTTGGCTATAGGTTTCCTTGATCTTTTAGAAGAATCATTACAGGAAAGGGCGCTTACAAAAAGAAGTGATATGATCAGGAAGCTGAAAATTTTAAGTTTCATATGTATTTACTATCAGGTGAAACGAGACAAAAATAAACTGCACTATTTTAGTTTTATTGGTTGTAAAAATAATCATTATTAAAAGATGATTTAAAATTTTTTAGGCACTGATGTAAACGAATCATTTATCTTTGGGCAAAAATTATTCGCATTGAATTCACTTAAAAAATTAGCGGGAGATACAGCTATATATGGAGTGAGCAGTATCGCGGGCCGGTTTTTAAATTGGTGGCTTGTACCTTACTATTCCCATATTTTTTTGACAGCAGAATACGGTATTGTCACACATTTATATGCCTATATGGCCTTTTTACTCGTTTTTTTAACTTTTGGAATGGAAACCGGTTATTTTCGCTTCGCTTCCGACCATCAAGATAAAGAACTGGTTTATTCGAGTTCACTCATTTCACTATTTGTGACCTCACTTAGCTTTTTGCTTGTCGTCTATGCTTTTACAGATATTTTTGCTGATTGGCTCGATTATGAAAATCATCCTGAGTATATTCGGTGGATCGGCTGGATAATGGCTTTTGATGCATTTACTTCCATTCCATTTGCCAAGCTTCGGATCGAATCCAGACCAATCAGGTTTGCCGTGATGAAGCTGATCAATATTTTTGCCAATATCTTTTTTAATATTTTCTTTTTGACAATATGTCCTCTATTGCTAAAAAGCCATCCTGAGCATGTAGTCGGACTTATCTATTCGGAAAGTATAGGCGTAGGATATGTTTTTATTTCGAATCTGATCGCATCGGCTATCACCTTTATTCTGCTGATTCCCGATTTGCGGGTAAGTTTGCGGTTCGACGGACGGCTATTGAAGGAGATGGTTTGGTATTCATTTCCGATCCTGGTGGTCGGAATCGCGGGAATGGTCAATCAGAATATAGATAAAATACTCTTGCCGCAGCTCTTGTCTGCCGATCAGCATCCGATGGAACAACTTGGTATCTATGGTGCCAATTATAAGCTCGCTGTTTTGATGAACATGTTTATCCAGGCATTTCGTTATGCATTCGAGCCTTTCTTTTTTTCTCAGGTGAAATCTGAAAACAATAAAAAAGGTTATGCTTTTATATTGAAATACTTTGTCATTTTTGGTTTGATCATTTTTTTGGGAATCAGTTTGTTTTTAGAATTGTTTAAATCGCTCAATATTATAGACGAAGCTTATTATTCAGGATTAAAGGTGGTTCCTTTAGTCTTGATGGCTAACCTTTTTCTTGGAATTTACTATACCCTTTCGCTATGGTATAAACTTACCGATAAAACCCGTTATGGCGCTTACTTTGCTTTGATCGGATCGGCTATTAGCCTGGCCATTAATGTGATATTTATTCCGGTTTACGGGTACATGGCATCGGCTGTGGCAGTACTGGTTTGTTTTGTAGTGATGACACTGCTGTCGTATTGGACGGGACAAAAATATTATCCGGTGAATTACCCGATTGGGAGGATTTCATTTTATTTCATTTTGTCGCTTTTGCTTTACGGCATTTCGGTTGTCACAAAAATTAATTCGCCTCTGTTGAATCATGTTTTCAGTGCTGTTCTATTGTTGGTCTTCCTGGTAACCTGTTATGTTTTAGAAAATAAGGAATTCAGAAAGTTTCTTCACTAGAATCATAAATTAATACTTTTAAGTATTATTTTTGCCATTAATTCCTGTTTCACGTGCTTTTCGTGGCCGGGAATGAAATCTATTCAATTTATGACTATTACAAAAAATAAATTTATAAAGGATGCTGATCAGATTGCTTTTAACAAAAAGCACCGTTCAACGATAAAGTTTAATATTTCCAAATATGATGCTGCTGTTGAACGAGGTAAGAAACTTTATTCGAACCTGGAACTGGCACGTCAACGGGGTTCATGGATTAAAGAAAGAGTAATCAATAACCTTCACGACTACCTGGTACTGTTTGAAAAAAATATAACCAACAATGGAGCCGAGGTGATCTGGGCAGAAAACGGTAATGAAGCGATACAGGCTGTACAGCGCATCATCGCGGAGAATCACGCTCACCTGGTTGTGAAGAGCAAGTCGATGACAACGGAGGAAATCGATTTTAATGAGCATGTGGAGCATTTGGGTGTGGAATCGCTTGAAACTGATCTCGGTGAATATATTGTTCAGATTGCCGGTGAAAAACCCTATCATATTGTGACTCCGGCGATGCATAAGTCGAAGGAAGATATTTCATCTTTATTTCATGAAAAATTTGATACTCCTGAAAACAGTAGTCCCGAGTTTATAACGGCTTACGTGAGAAAGCTGCTGCGGAGTAAGTTTATGCGGGCTGATATCGGAGTGACCGGTTCGAACTTTTTAATTGCCGATGTAGGGGGAATTGCGCTTACCGAAAACGAAGGAAACGCCGTGATGACATTTTCGTTTCCTAAAGTGCACATTGCTATAGCCGGTATAGAAAAAGTAATTCCGTCGTTAAAGGATCTTGGTCTGCTTTGGCCTTTATTGGCGGTACATGGTACCGGTCAAAATATTTCTGTTTATAATTCCATTGTTACAGGACCCAGAAAAACCGGAGAAACAGATGGCCCGGAAAAAATGTACGTGATCCTGATGGATAATAAGCGAAGCGAACTTTATAAGCATGATGACCAGTACCTTGCCTTGAAATGCATACGCTGCGGAGCATGTCTGAACGCTTGTCCCATATATAAGAACGTGGGAGGCTATACTTACGCATCGACCTACAGCGGACCTATAGGATCTGTGATCACTCCTTTTTTCAAGGGTTTTAGCGAATATAATCACCTTAGTTCGGCTTGCTCGGTATGTGGTAAATGTACTGAAGTTTGTCCTGTGAAAATTCCTCTCCATAACCTGCTGCTTTATAACCGTCGCGATGCCGTGGAACAGGGTTTTGGCAACATGACATGGAACTTAGGGATGAAGGCTTTTGAATATGCCTTTATGAATCGGAAACGTCTGGATGCATTGAGCGGAAAAAACAAGAACAGGCTCGCTGCAGTCGGAAAAAATGCCTTGGGAGATCAGAAGGAGCTCCCGAAATTCGCTGAAAAATCCTTTAGTCAACAATGGAAATCTAAAAAATAATGTCATGTTATCCAACACTTGTAAATATGCTATCAGGGCATTGATTTATTTGGGCAATTTCAGCAAAAACGGAGAAAAAATAGGGATCAAAAAAATTGCAGGTGATCTGGATATCCCTACCCCTTTTCTTGGAAAAATTTTGCAGAGCCTGGTAAAGCAGAAAATTTTATCTTCTACTAAAGGTCCGAACGGTGGTTTTGGGCTTGGAAAACCTGCCGGTGAAATCACATTATACGATATCGTGAAGACGGTTGACGGTGAAGATTTTTTTCTGAATTGCCTGATCAGCCTTGAACCCTGTTCTACACATAAGGAAAGAGGTAAACCCTGTGCCGTACATAAACGTTTTAGTGAAGTAAGATCGGGATTGATGGAGTTTTACTCACAAACGACCATTGAAACCATTACGGCCGACATGAAGGGACACGAAGATCTGATTAAAATCTAAACAGAAGAAACGGGAACACCTTTGACAGAGACCGGGATTTTTTTACAGGACAGTGCCTGTAAATCGTTTTTTCGTGCATTTCGGTGTCTATGTTCTAATTGTCTGATAGTTGATATAAATGGCAGGAATCTATATTCATATCCCTTTTTGTAAGACGAAGTGCCATTATTGCGACTTTTATAAGTCGACCGATTTTGGCGCGCGGGCTGATTTTCTGTCAGCTCTGAAAAAGGAAATGGTAGTGCGGAAACATGAATTGAACAATGAGACCATTGAAAGTATTTATTTTGGGGGAGGAACGCCTTCTGTATTAAAAATCAACGAGATCGAAAGTATCCTTGAAACGATCTATTCTTTTTTTCAGGTTCATCAGGATCCGGAAATTACGCTGGAAGCAAACCCTGACGATTTAAACCCGTTGTTCATTGAGGGTCTTGCCGGCACCAGGATAAACCGGTTGAGTATCGGTATACAGTCGTTTCACGACCGGGATCTGAAAGTCATGAATCGCCGGCATAATGCTTTACAGGCTGTCGGATGTGTTGAAAACGCGCAGGCGGCCGGGTTTGGCAACTTGAGTATTGACCTGATCTACGGGCTGCCAAACCAGTCGGCCGACGATTGGAAAAACAATGTCGAAACTGCGTTGCGCATGAATGTGAGCCATATTTCTGCTTATCATCTCACCTATCACAAAGGGACGGTTTTCTATAAGTACCTGAAGAGTGGAAAGATCAGTGAGATTCCTGATGAGATTAGTCTTGCTCAATTCAGGTTATTAAGACATTCTTTGGAAGAAGTTGGTTATGAGCACTATGAGATATCGAATTTCGCGCGGAACGGAAGGTATTCGCGGCACAACAGATCTTATTGGGAACGCGAAAACTACATCGGATTTGGCCCGTCAGCGCATTCATTTGACCAAAGGACACGCCGCTGGAACGTTTCAAGCTTGAAAAAATATCTCCATGCGGTTGAACATGAAGCGCTTTTTTGGAAAGATGAGGTGCTCACTCCGCAGGATCAGTATAATGATTACATGATTACTTCACTGAGGACGATGTGGGGGATCAGTGGTGCTTATCTGGATTCTGTGTTTGACAGCCGGTATACATCTTATTTCAGGAAGGAAGCTTTGCCGTTTATCGATACAGGTCATATGATTTTTGACGGGAAAACGTATACCTTATCGGAAGAGGGTTTATTCATTTCTGACAGGATTATGGAAAAGTTATTCTTTATTGGACCGTCTTAAAGATTGTTAATCTGTTGATAATCCGCAAAGAAGTAGGGATATTTCTCTATCTTTGCAAATTGAAAAAAATAGCTATGCAAGTTAAAATTGTGAACCATTCAAATAATCCTCTACCTGCTTACAGCACAGCGCTTTCGGCAGGAATGGATTTAAGGGCAAACCTGGAACAACCGGTTATTTTGAAACCTTTGGAACGGATTTTGGTGCCTACCGGTTTGTTTATCGAATTACCCGTGGGGTATGAAGCACAAATTCGTCCCCGAAGTGGTTTGGCTATAAAAAAAGGAATTACAGTATTAAATTCACCGGGAACCATTGATGCGGACTATAGGGGTGAAATTCAGGTTATTTTGATCAACCTGTCGGACGAGGACTTTAAAATTGAACATGGCGAGCGAATTTGTCAGATGATTATCGCCAAACATGAAACTGTAGGCTGGCAACCCGTTGAAATACTTGAAGAAACCGTGCGTGGTGAAGGTGGATTTGGTCATACGGGCAAACATTGACGATGAGTCTATTAATGAAATTAAGAATGAATATTAAAGGAAGTATATATATTTTTCTGGTCCTCCTGACGGGTGTATCATGCTCTACCGCCAGGCAGGAAGTGAAAGTTACTCCGGACAAAGATTCTGTTGCCAGACAGGCACCTGAGCAAACAACAACGGAACAAACTGCGCTTTCACAAAATGAACAAAATGAGTTTGAATATTTATTTATTGAAGGGATCAAGCAGAAGAAGATGGGTAAGCTGGATGAGGCGGCCTCTGTATTTTCGCGCTGTCTGGAAATTGATCCCAATTCGGCTGTTGCCATGTTTGAAATGGCCAATGTTCATTACGCCAAAAAAGATCTGACCAGCGCTTCGCTGCTTTTGGAGAAGGCAATCACCATCGATAATAGCAATAAATGGTACAAACTTTTGCTGGCTCAGATCTATCAGCAACGGAAACAATTTGTCGAAGCAGCTGCTCTTTTTGATGATCTTCGCCGGATGGAGCCGGATAATGATGAATATTTGTATATGAAGGCAGTATCGCTTGGTATGGGTGGAAAATATCAGGAAGCAATCGATGCCTACAGCGAACTGGAAAAGAAAATAGGCCTCAATGATCAGATCGTAGTTGCCAAACAGCAGGTATACCTGTCATGGAAAAAGCCCGAAAAAGCTTTCGAAGAAATTAACCGGCTGATCGCCTCAAATCCGAAGGAGCCTCAGTATTATGGACTTCTGGCTGAGCTCTACCAGGCGCAGGGCGATAAGGCGAACGCGCTCAAAAGCTATAACAAGATACTGGAAATAGATCCGGACAATGGATTTGTTCACTTTTCTCTGGCTGGTTATTACCAGGAACAGGGCGATTTTAATAAGGCTTTCGACCATATCAAAATGGCTTTTCAGAATGATGAACTTGATGTGGAAACCAAGGTTCAGTACTACCTGTTGCAGACTCAGGACCCTGAAAATTCCGATTGGACAAATGCTCAGATCAGCGAGCTTTTGGATATCCTTCATAAAAAATATCCCGAAAATAACCTGATGTACACGATTTATGCAGAGCATATGATCCGGCAAAATAAATTGCCGGAAGCCCGGGATTATCTGAGGAAGTATATTGAAACAGATCCGGCTGAATATGAGATTTGGCAGAAGCTCCTTTATATCAGCAACGATCTTCAGGATTTTAGGACATTATATACAGACAGTAAAAGGGCCATGGAATTATTTCCGGAGCAGCCTGTGGTCTTTGCTTTGAATGCGGTTGCAGCACTTCAGCTTGAAAAATACGATGAGGCTTTGCAGGTTCTCGATAAGGGCGAGCCTTATCTGGTGGGGAACCAAAATCTGAAAATTCAGTTTGAAATTTATAAGGCTGAAGCAAATTATAAACTTGACCGGGTTGATCAGGCTTTCAAGGCATTTGATGAAGTCATTAAACTGGACCCGGACAATTTTATGGCATTGAATAATTATGCCTATTACCTGTCGGTTCGCGGGCAGGACCTGGAGAAAGCAGAACGCCTGAGTAGTAAAGCCGTGCAGGCTAATCCCGAAAATCCTACTTATCTTGATACCCATGCCTGGGTCCTTTTTAAAATGAAGAATTACAGCCAGGCTAAGGCTTATATGGAAACGGCACTTGAAAAAGGAGGAAATGAAAATCCGGTCCTTGTAGAACATTACGGTGATATCCTTTACATGATGGGTAATAAATCTGAAGCGATCAGGAACTGGAAAAAAGCCAAATCGTTAGGCGACGGATCAGATATGCTGGAGAAAAAAATAAAGGAATCACGTTACATTGAAAGTACCAGGCCTTGAAAACAAGACAATTTCAAATCAGGTCCATTCTGTTCGTTCTATGCGTTCTGGCTGTTGCCTCCTGTAAAGCGCCTAAAACGCTGACTACAGAAAGGCTTAAACCAATCAGCACAAACAGGCTGATCAGGAATGTGGAAGAAAATGCTTTTGATTATGAAAGCTTCGATATTAAAAGGATCTCATGCCAATATGAAACGCCCAACGAAAAGACGTCCTTCAGGGCGGGCCTGGAATCAGTTAAAGATAAATATATCCTGGTGTCGTTAAGCAAGATCAACCTGCCCGTGGCCAGGTTATTGCTAACCCCCGACAGTATTAAAATGATCAACTATTTTGAAAAAACCTATTCAGTAAATGACTATAGTTCATTAAATAAATTTTTCAATACCAATGTTGATTTTAATGTCGTACAATCCATTTTGACTAATAATATATTTTCGTATCCTGACGATCAGCGGGATCAGGATTTCAGGGAATTTGTTACCTATGCCGATTCGGGCCTTTATTTATTGCAATCGGCTAAAAATAGAAAACTTGAAAAAATAGAGCGGAAAAGAAAAGAGGAAAAGATTGAACGGTACCTGAAAAAGCTGGATGAAGAAAACATGATCATTCAATCGTTATATATTGATCCTGTTCATTACAAGATCCGTAGGATTGTTCTTGATGATCGTGCCGAAAAAAGAATTCTGAATATCAGTTTCTCGGAGTTCCAAACAGTAGGCAATTACCTGTACCCCGGGGACATTCAGATCCGGTTTACAGGTCCGGGTGATTTTGTGAGCCTGAAGGTCAAAATGAGTAAATTTTCCACTCAATCGACCACGCAAGATTTAAGTTTTAAAATTCCGGAACGATATAAAAGAGTGAGATAGATTTGTAATTTGATAAACTGACAGCTATTGGCTAACCGCTAAAGGCTTTATAAAATGAAACGTTTCCTGTCTGGCATTTTTCCGGTACTTTTCGTGATTTCCTCTTTTGGACAATCCATGACCGATCTGCGTAGCAAAAAAGAAAATGCAGAACAGGCCATACGCCTCACTTCTACTCTTCTTGAAGAGGCCCGAAAAAATGAAAAAGCTACACTGAACAAGCTGAATCTGATCAGCCGTCAGATTGAGAACAGGAACGTACTTATCGAAAATATCAATGCCGAATATGTGCTGCTCGATAAGTATGTAACCGAGAATACAGAAGTGGTGGACATGCTTCAGGCCGATCTTGCTGATCTTAAAAAAGAGTACGCGGCGATGATCAGGTTTGCTCAAAAAAGCAAAAGCAGCAAAGACCTGATGATTTTCCTTCTGTCGGCCGAAAGTTTGAATCAGGCATACAAGAGGCTGTTGTATATGCGTCAGTATACCCGTTACAGGAAGATCCAGCTGGAGGGGATCAGCGCTTTATCAGCGCTGATCAAGGAAAAGGCTGCCGCTCTTGAGAAACAAAAACAGCAAAAGCTTCAGTTGATCAACAGCAAACAAGAAGAGAACCTGCTGCTGGAAAGGGAAAAAAAAGAGCAAAATCGCTCAGTGGCTTCCCTTCGCCAGAAGCAACAGGATTTAAGAAGGAAGTTGAAGGAGCAAGAGAAAATCCAGAACGAACTTGAACGAGCCATAGAAAAGCTGATCCAGGAGGAAGCCCGTAAAACAGGAGGACAAGTCGAAAAATACGCCATGACACCCGAGCAAAAGCTGATAGCTGCCGATTTCGAAAAAAATAAAGGCCGGCTTCCGTGGCCCGTTGAACGCGGTATTATCACGGAGCGGTTTGGCGTTCATCCTCATCCGGTGCTTAAACAAATTACTGTCAAAAGCAACGGGATCGATATTTCAACCCAAAGCGGCTCGAAGGCGAGGGCCGTATTTTCAGGAGAAGTGAGCAGGGTCTTTGCCATCTCAGGAGGTAATATGGCCGTTATTATTCGTCATGGGACCTTTTTAACCGTTTATTCCAACCTAAAGGAGGTATTTGTCAAGGCAGGACAGAAAGTGTCTTTAAAGCAGGAAATAGGCTCAATTTTCACCGATGATAATGACGACAATAAGACAGTATTGAAATTTCAGGTCTGGAAAGAAAATCAAAAACTGAATCCGCAGGAGTGGATCAGCAGATAAAGATCATCAGATTGCAGATTCCCGGATTAACAGACTGTCAGATTATCTGATCAGCACGGTGTAGGAGCATCTGAGTTTCTGAACATCTGAGCATCTTCTACAAGTTTGCTACTTTTGTCAGCGCCGGTATATTCAATAACTTAATTTTTCTCCCCTGTAATTCAATCAGTTTGTCTTGTTTGAATTCGGAAAGCAACCGGATCACACTTTCTGTAGCTGTTCCGATCATATTGGCAAGTTCTTCACGTGTCAGTGAAATCTGAAGGGTTTTAGCCTGATCCAGCTCAAAACTGTCTTTCAGCAGAAGCAGAATTTCCGCCAGCCTCTCCCTCACCGTCTTCTGCGCAATGTCAGTAATAAAATCATTGGCTTCACGCAATTCTTTGCATACGATCTGAAGCATGTGGTGGGAGAATTCCCAGTTATTTTGGATCAGGTAAATCAGCGTCTGGTATGGAATATGACAAAGAACTGCTTCTT
>JBDKTZ010000167.1:0-2614 GCA_039679975.1 Prolixibacteraceae bacterium | reverse complement strand
CTTTTTTAATGGATTCCATCCCTGGGCCTGCAAGGGGATTGCACTCCCTTCCAGTGCAGTGATCAGGTTCATCCCTTCCGATGCATCTGCAATATGCCCGATGACGGTGATGTCAGGATCATTCTTTATTTTATCATGATCGGTAACAGGAACAGTGAACAACAATTCATAATCTTCCCCTCCGTTTAAAGCGGCTACCAATGGATTAATCCGGAGTTCTTCTGCAAATTTCTTTGTTTGGAAGTCGAGCGGGATTCTGTCTTCATAAACATGACACCCCACTTTCGATGACTTGCAGATATGCATGAGTTCGGACGACAATCCGTCTGAAATGTCGATCATTGCTGTTGGTTGTACATTAAGCGATTTTAAAATCTCAATAATATCGCCCCGGGCTTCCGGTTTCAGTTGCCTTCCTATAATATAATCATAACCCTGGAACTGCGGCTGCATGTTGGGGTCTACCTTAAATACCTCATTCTCGCGTTCCAGCAGTTGCAGTCCCATATAAGCCCCGCCCAAATCACCTGATACACAAATCAGATCGTTCATTTTGGCGCCGCTGCGGTACACTGCTTTGCCCTTCTCTACTTCACCGATCGCGGTCACGCTGATCAACAGACCAGTCATGGAACTTGTCGTATCGCCCCCAACCAGATCGACTTGATATTTATCACACGCCATTTGGAATCCCTGATACAGCTCTTCAAGCGACTCAACCGAAAACTTACCGGATATAGCCAGCGAAACTGTTATTTGCCGCGGAGTGGCGTTCATGGCAAATATATCTGAAAGGTTCACCATCACTGACTTATACCCCAGGTGCTTCATAGGAACGTACATCAGGTTGAAATGAATTCCTTCAACAAGCAGATCGGTCGTTACAACAATCTGTTTGTCCGGATACTCCAGCACAGCTGCATCATCTCCGATACCTTTGATCGTTTGCGGATTTTTCGGCTCAATTTTTTTTGTCAAATGTTCGATCAACCCGAATTCTCCCAGAGCCGACACCGGCGTTGTTTTATTTTTATTATCCATTTTTTAATAATCAGACATTAAGGTGTGAAATATCCTGTTCCAACTGTAAAAATAGCTTTACTTCATTATCTTTGCAATTAATTTTAAACAGGCAGTACTTATGTTTGTTATAGAACACGTTGGAAGTACTTAATTTAGAGGATATGACAGAACAAGATAAAATATTGGAAGAAGTAACTTCCGGTGAATATAAATTCGGCTTTGTTTCAGATTTTGAAGCCGATACGATTCCCAAGGGGTTAAATGAGGATGTGGTCAGGCTCATTTCGTCCAAAAAAGGGGAACCTGAGTTTATGCTTCAGTTTCGTCTGGAGGCTTATCGCCGGTGGGAGAAAATGAAGATGCCCGATTGGCCGTATTTGAGGATCCCAAATATCGATTTTCAGGATATCAGCTATTATTCGGCTCCGAAGCAGGACCCTAAATATAAAAGTTTGGATGAAGTTGATCCGGAATTGCTGGAAACATTCAGTAAACTGGGCATTCCGCTCGACGAACAAAAAATCCTTGCAGGCGTTGCCGTTGATGCAGTGATAGATAGTGTTTCTGTGAAAACGACATTTAAGGAGAGCCTGGCCGAGAAAGGGATCATCTTTTGTTCATTCAGTGAAGCAGTAAAAGAGCATCCCGATTTGGTGCAAAAGTACCTGGGTATGTCAGTACCGCCATCCGATAATTATTTCGCAGCACTGAACTCAGCCGTTTTTTCAGACGGTTCATTTTGTTTTGTGCCAAAAGGCGTTCGTTGTCCAATGGAACTCTCTACTTATTTCAGGATCAACGCGGCAGGTACAGGTCAGTTTGAGAGGACGCTGATCGTGGCAGAGGACGACAGCTACGTGAGTTATCTGGAAGGATGTACGGCACCGATGCGTGATGAAAATCAGCTTCATGCTGCTGTTGTGGAAATCATTGCCCTCGACCGTGCGGAAGTGAAGTATTCGACTGTTCAGAACTGGTATCCCGGAAACAAAGAAGGCAAAGGAGGAGTATACAATTTTGTGACCAAGCGTGGTATTTGCCGGGGTGCAGCGTCCAAGATCAGCTGGACGCAGGTCGAGACCGGTTCGGCTATCACCTGGAAGTATCCCAGTGTGGTCTTGCTGGGCGATCATTCAATAGGTGAATTTAATTCGGTGGCTGTCACCAATCATTTTCAGCAGGCCGACACCGGCACGAAAATGATCCATATCGGAAAAAATACAAAGAGCACCATTGTTTCGAAAGGTATTTCAGCGGGGAAAAGCGATAACTCCTACAGGGGACTGGTAAAGGTATTGCCCGGAGCGGTCAATGCGCGTAATTTTTCACAATGTGATTCGCTGCTGCTGAGTTCGACTTGCGGGGCACATACTTTCCCGTACATTGAAGTGGGTAATAAAAGTTCGATCGTGGAACATGAAGCCACGACTTCAAAAATCGGTGAGGACCAGATCTTCTATTGTAATCAGCGTGGTATCTCCACCCAGGATGCAATTGGAATGATCGTGAACGGTTATGCCCGTGAGGTGCTGAACAAGCTTCCGATGGAGTTTGCCGTAGAAGCTCAGAAGCTGTTGCAAATCAGCCTGGA
>JBDKTZ010000376.1:0-1744 GCA_039679975.1 Prolixibacteraceae bacterium | reverse complement strand
TGAGATCCGTTCAAAATCAATTAGGTGAATGTCTTGCGTGATTCGGAATTTTGTTCCCGGAGCGGTTTCATCAAGCAGGTCAGCCAGCGTGTCAAAAGCGCCGGAGCAGCCAATAAGCCGGTCAATTGGTTTACCCTCAAGCTGGTTCCAAAGACCTGTCAGCTCTTTGGAGAAGTAATTTTCAATAGCATCTGCTTCTTCTGGTTTTATAGGATCTGAAATATGAAATTGTTCGATGATCCGGGCCATACCGAGGGGAAAGCTTTTTTTCCAAGCAATCCCGTTCTCTGCGGGCAATATAAATTCATTGCTGCCACCTCCGATATCGAGGATCAACGAATGAGGGGGAATTTGTCCAAAAGCCAGTTTTACTCCTTTGAAAATGAGGCCGGCCTCTTCTTCTCCTGAAATAATAGTGAGATTTAGCCCGGATATTTTTGACAGGTAAGATTCAAAATCACTTTGATTGGCCGCATCGCGAACGGCAGAGGTGGCGATGATTTTCACCTTTGCGGCCTGAAAACGGCAAATGACTTCAAGATGCTTTTTTAACGCCATTTCGGCTCGTTGAAAAGCTTCAGGCGTGAGCATATTTTTATGGATGCCTCCTTTGCCCAGCTTGACACCTTCTTTGCCCTGATACAGGATTTCATACGTAAATAATTTGTTTTTTAATTGCCGTATGGAACTCCCATGTTGCCGAAAATTATTATCATAAACTCGGGCGTTGCAGCGCAACATGCTCGTTTCATGTTTACCTTCTTTCACTTCAGCAACCAGCAGATTGCAGGTATTCGTGCCCAGGTCAATTACAGCAATTCTCATTTCCCATCCGTTGAGCGGGCAAAGATAAAAATTCCCGTCTGTTGTTCCTGTGCGGACAGACGGGAATAACGATAAAAAGTTTAAAATAGTCCTTCGATGGAAAGGTACCGTTCTCCGGTATCATAGCTAAAAGTGACAATCTTAGATCCTTTTGGCAGGTCTTTAAGCTTTTTTGCAACAGCAGCCAGGGCTCCGCCCGAAGAAATTCCGATAAAAAGCCCCTCTTCTTTGGCTGCACGGCGGGCATATTCAAATGATTCTTCTTTTGAAATAGTGATCGTGCCGTCAAGAAATTCGGTACGGCAAGTGTTGGGGATGAAACCTGCACCCAGTCCCTGGATCGGATGCGGGCCGGGTTGTCCGCCGCTCAGTACGGGTGATAATTCCGGCTCTACAGCAAACGCTTTAAGATTCGGAAAATATTGTTTCAGCACTTCGCTTACTCCTGATATATGTCCTCCCGTACCTACTCCTGTGATCAGGTAGTCAAACCCTTCGGGAAAATCACGAAGAATTTCCCGGGCCGTGTACTTCCGGTGGGCTTCAATGTTTGCTTCATTTTCAAACTGTGAAGGAATCCATGCATTTTTATTTTGTGCAGCGATTTCGTGCGATTTCTCAATGGCTCCTTTCATCCCTTTTTCCCGTGGGGTCAGTACCAGTTCAGCGCCATATGCCGTCAGGATCCGGCGCCTTTCAACCGACATCGATTCGGGCATAACCAGGATTAGTTTATATTTCTTTACCGCGGCTACCAGTGCCAGTCCAATTCCGGTGTTTCCCGAAGTCGGCTCGACAATCAGCGTATCTGGTTTCAGGAAACCTTTTTTCTCGGCATCTTCCACCATGGACAAAGCAATACGGTCTTTAATACTTCCTCCCGGATTTGCTTTTTCCATCTTTACATAGACCTCATATT
>JBDKTZ010000370.1:0-13891 GCA_039679975.1 Prolixibacteraceae bacterium | reverse complement strand
GTTGCTAAAGCAGTTGTACAACAAGGGTTTGTTATATAAGGGTTATACCATTCAGCCCTATTCTCCTGCTGCAGGTACCGGGCTGAGTTCACATGAACTGAATCAGCCGGGGTGCTACCGGGATGTGAAAGATACGACGGCGATCGCCCAGTTCGCAGTAGTTCGCGATGCAAAATCGGAAGTCCTCTGCGAGAATGTGGATTCGCCGCTTTACTTTCTGGCCTGGACGACTACGCCGTGGACTTTACCTTCAAATACTGCTCTTTGCGTTGGCCCAAGGATCAAATATGTAAAAGTAAGTACGTTCAACCCATATACGGGTATAGCCGAAACAGTGATCCTGGCGAAAGACCTGCTGGCTGCGCATTTCAATCTGAGTCATGCAGATCTGCCGTTCAGCGATTATAAACCGGGCGATAAGAACATACCTTTCCGGGTTTTGGCCGAATATACGGGCGAACAGCTTGCAGGGGTAAACTACCGGCAACTGCTGGAATGGGTTACACCCAACGGCGAAGCCTTTCGGGTAATTACGGGTGATTTTGTCACAACTGAGGACGGAACAGGTATTGTGCACATTGCGCCTACTTTTGGCGCCGACGACGACCGGGTGGCCAAACAGAACGGCATAGCGCCGCTTTTGGTAACCGACAAGGATGGTAAACTCCAGCCTCTGGTTGACAGGAAGGGACGTTTTTCCCTGATCGAAAACATGGATCCGGCCTTTGTGGCGTCGAATGTTAATACGGCAAACTATTCTGAATTTGCCGGACGCTATGTGAAAAATGAATACGACGAAACACTGACCGAAAACGACGCTACTGTCGACATTGATATTTCAGTGTTGATGAAGAAAGGGAATAAGGTATTTAAGGTCGAAAAGCACGTACACAGTTATCCGCACTGCTGGCGGACCGACAAGCCGGTGCTTTATTATCCGCTCGACAGCTGGTTTATCAGGACCACAGCCGCGAAAGACCAGATGATCAGTCTGAACAACACAGTAAACTGGAAACCGCAGTCGACCGGTACCGGTCGTTTCGGGAACTGGCTGGAAAATCTGGTTGACTGGAACCTGAGCCGTTCGCGTTTTTGGGGAACACCCCTCCCAATCTGGAGAACTGAGGATGGTTCACAGGAAAAATGTATCGGTTCGATGGAAGAAATGATTCGCGAAGTTAACAAGGCAGTCGCCGCGGGTGCAATGGAGAAAAATCCTTTCGCTGCATTTAATGCGGGCGATTACAGTAAACTCAATTACGAAAAAATCGACCTTCACCGGCCATATGTAGATGATATTGTACTGGTCAGCGACTCGGGCGAAAAAATGTACCGTGAAGCCGACCTCATCGATGTATGGTTCGATTCGGGAGCCATGCCTTATGCCCAGCATCATTTCCCCTTCGAAAATCAGGATAAGTATCATCCGGCAGAAGGGAAGAGCGTATTTCCTGCCGACTTTATTGCGGAAGGAGTGGATCAGACCCGTGGGTGGTTCTTTACCCTGCATGCCATTGCAACGATGGTGAGTGGCTCTGTTGCTTTCAGAAACATTATTTCGAACGGGTTGGTTCTGGATAAAAACGGCAATAAGATGTCCAAGCGACTTGGAAACGCAGTTGATCCGTTCGAAACGATCGAAGCTTACGGATCCGATCCTTTGCGATGGTACATGCTCACCAATTCACAGCCTTGGGATAACCTGAAATTCGATATCGCAGGAGTGGATGAGGTGCGTCGTAAATTTTTCGGAACTTTATATAATACCTACAGCTTCTTTGCCTTGTATGCCAACGTGGATGGTTTCAGGTTTCAGGAAGAGGAAATTCCGGTATGTAACCGCCCTGAACTGGACCGCTGGATCATTTCGCTGCTGAATTCACTCATCCGGGAGGTAGATGAGAGCCTCTCTGCTTATGAACCTACGCGGGCAGGAAGAGCCATTTCTGAATTCGTGACCGAAAACCTGAGTAACTGGTTCGTTCGTCTCAGCCGAAAAAGATATTGGGGCGGCGAATATGCACAGGACAAGATTTCAGCCTATCAGACGTTATATACCTGCCTGGTAACAATTGCCAAACTGATGGCGCCGATTGCACCGTTCTATTCTGATCAGTTGTACACCGATCTGAATGGAATTACGGGAAAAGAACCTGACCGGAGCGTTCATCTGTCTGATTTTCCGGAGGCTTCAGACGAGTTGATCGATAAAGATCTTGAGCAAAGAATGAGCATAGCCCAGAGAGCATCGTCGATGATCCTGGGATTGCGCAGGAAAGAAAAGATAAAAGTAAGGCAGCCATTGGCAAAAATTATGGTTCCCGTGCTGAGCGCAGATTTTAAGGAACAGTTCGAGGCGGTTGAAAATATCGTTCTCTCGGAGGTGAATGTAAAAAAAGTGGAATATCTGACTGATACCACAGGAATCATTAAAAAGAAAATAAAACCCAATTTTAAGACATTGGGACCGAGGTACGGCAAGATCATGAAGCAGATTGCGGGAGCAATTGCCGCGTTTTCTCAACAGGATATTGCTGCTTTGGAAAAGTCGGGCGTGTATTCTTTAGTGATTGGAGAAGAAAATGTGACTATTACACCCGAAGATGTTGAAATTACGACTGAAGATATTCCGGGCTGGCTGGTTGCCACTGAAGGTGACCTCACCATAGCGCTGGATATTCACATCACTGACGAACTGAAGCAGGAGGGTATTGCCCGGGAGTTCATTAACAAGATTCAAAACATCCGCAAGGAAAGCAACTTTGAAGTAACCGACCGGATTTTACTGAAGATTGTCCGCAACGATTATTTTAATGAAGCGGTTAATAACTTTAAAGATTATATAAGCAGTCAGACACTGGCCATGGAGCTGACGCTGACAGATCAGATAGAAAACGGCCAGGGAAGTATAGTTGAAATTGATCAGGGCGTGGAAGCGCAGATTCTAGTCAAAAAAAAGAATTGACGATGATGTGGTACAAGTAAGCGGGTATCATGCCAATTCAAAATTATTTTATTAATTTAGGAACCGAATGCAGAAACATTCAGGTCCGTAATAATGAACTTAAATTTATTGGTTATGTCAGAAAAAACCAGATATTCGGATGCTGAGCTCGAGGAATTCAAACAATTGATCTTGTCCAAGCTTGAAAAAGCTCAGAAAGATTATGAACTTTATAAGAATTCACTTACTCAGAGCGATGGGAATGACACGCAGGATACTTCTCCCACATTTAAAGTGCTGGAAGAGGGTGCGGCAACACTTTCCAAAGAAGAAGCAGGAAAGCTGGCACAGCGTCAGCAAAAATTTATTCAGCATTTGCACGCCGCTTTGATCCGTATTGAAAACAAAACATATGGAATTTGTCGGGAGACGGGCAAACTTATTTCCAAGGAACGTTTACGGGCAGTTCCGCATGCGACACTGAGTATTGATGCAAAAAACAATCAGAAGTAGGAAGAACAATCTATAAAAGGAATGATTGGAGGTCTCACTTCCAGTCATTTTTTATGAATCAACATCATGTCAAAACTTAAAAAGTCTCTGTTAATTGTTTTTTTAATTCTTTTGGCCGATCAGGTCTTTAAGATTTGGATTAAAACAAATATGTACCTTGGAGAGGAATTTCCGGTGATCGGCAACTGGTTTCTCATTCATTTTGTTGAAAATAACGGGATGGCTTTCGGATTTGAGTTTGCCGGAGAGTATGGCAAAATCTTTCTGAGTGTTTTCCGCATCGTTGCAGTCACGGCTATCGCATGGTATCTGGTTAAACTGGTGAAGAAAGAGAATGTCCCGATGGGGTTTGTGGTTTGCGTTTCGCTGATTCTTGCGGGGGCGATCGGTAACATTATCGACAGTGCCTTTTACGGGTTGATCTTTAATGAAAGTTATGGTCAGGTTGCCACTTTATTTCCCGCCGAGGGAGGGTATTCTTCCTTTTTGCACGGCAAGGTGGTCGATATGCTGTATTTCCCATTAATTTCAGGGCATTACCCACAGTGGCTTCCGGTTGTTGGAGGACGTGAATTTTTGTTTTTCCGGCCGGTGTTTAATATAGCCGATTCTTCGATCACCATTGGTATTCTCAGCATCATTCTTTTCTACTGGAAATTATTCAGCAAGCTGGATAAAAAAGAAGAAGACAAGTCAACGGCTGAAGTTACGAACCAGTCAGAATTAAAGGAGGAAATTTAAATTTTATTTGTGTATTTTCATACAATATTGTAAACTTGCAGTCCCTGAAATAAAGCCGGTTTGTTTTAATCAGATTACGGAAAGGCGGGGACAAACGGAAAATATTTTTGACAAGAAATATTCAGGGCCCATAGCTCAGTTGGTTAGAGCACCTGACTCATAATCAGGGAGTCACTGGTTCAAGCCCAGTTGGGCCCACGAATTGAAACAGAAGCAGTTACAAAGCAATTTTGTGGCTGCTTTTTTATTTATTTGCACACAGATTTCCTTATCCCAACTTCCGCATTGAAAGTGTAGAGTGACTTCAAAAACTTCATTTGGTCTGAGATGATATAATTTTAGCACGTAAAAAATATTTTTTATTCCTGAAATAAATTCAGCTTCTAATTCATGTCTCTCTGGATTATCCACCAACTTTCCGGTATTCATTTGATTTATCTGTGACATTAAGGAGTGTAGGGTCCATTAGGCGCCTAAAAGAAGTTGACCTTTTTTGTTTATTCAAATTTCTTTTTCATAAAACAATATACCTTTCCGTAATCATCGTTTTCTATTGTATCAGGAGTCCCATGCTGAATATCATTGGAAGGACCTAATTTACTTGTCCAACAACCATTACTTAGCTCCCGCGCCGCGTGAGTACATTCGGTAGTACCAGGTTTTACGTATAAAGCTATTTTCCTAAATTCTGGCTCAAAATCACAATTTTCGCAACATTCATATCCTTTCAGCCTAAAAGCTTCAATGAAATTGGAAACATCGCAATCCATAACCTCATCGGACGGCCAGTAATGCACACCATCCAAAAATAAATACTCACCAGTATTAGGCCACATCCACCTATTATCAATTTTATATGCCCAAGCAATACAATTATAGACCGAAGTCGCTTTGCTTGTAACTTTGAAATATTTGTCTTGCGAAAGTTTGGGAAACGCTTGGAGCAATATACGCATTATTTCTTCAACTCTTTCACCCATAACTTACAAGCATCTGAAATTGTAGCGTTTGGATTATTTGTTATCTTACGATTGTATATTAGATTTAAAGCCCAAACAAGAGTTGAAGGCCTACTTTCAATTTCTTCAATAATATATGGAACAGCAGAATACCCCATTGCTACAATCGATTGAAAGTCTTCGTTTTCGATAACGGCTTTAGTGGAAGATAGAAATCGAGTTCTCTTTTCCCAATTGATTAAGTGGTTTTCGAACCTAAACTTTATTAAAAGCAATGCCCCATCACCTTTGTCCACTGATTTTATGTACTCCGAAGTTCTGTTATTTGAAGTAATAGTCAGAATTCCACTGTAATTATCAATATCAGAATATGCAAATGTTGTTGTTGCAGACAATAGTCCAACAGTAAGAGTAAGAGGTCTCAGTTTATTCGATAGTTTAACTAATTGCATAAATCTAAAGTTTTTTGAGTTACATTACCAAAAAAGATTTCGTTTTTGACGCCACGCAAAGTTTCCATATTCTCAGCAAGTGTTTCTATGTTGAAAATAAGTTGTTGTCTATCTAAAACATCAATATCAAATACATAAATATAGCTATTAGTACGCACATTTTCTACGTTCTGATTGACAATTGAATAGATGTCAGAATCAGGCACGTCCATTAATAGGCGAAAACCATACTGCCTCAATGGGAATGGTAACGGATTATCTTCACTTCCTGATATTAACGTCCTGAAATAATCCTGTGGATTATCAAAATTATCAAATGAAAAGCGATTTATAAAGCGAATAGAAGTGCGAACGATCTCAATATGATCTAAAATATCAGTTAATGCAGACAAGCTTTTTAATGCAGATCCTTTGAAATTATCCCAACCTTGATAATGGCTTTCGTCAATATAAGTAATTGTATCTTCTGAAATTTCTAATTTGATTTTTTGATCCACCGTACAATATAAATAACTGCCCACTTTGGCATCGGAAGTACCGGTAATTTTTGAGACGCCTAATGGAATTGAAGATCCTCCCAAATTAATCCCAACCTGAATATTGTCCTTTCGAATAGGAAAATTATGCTTCAGTTGGGCATCATATTTTAGAAAATCGCTCAATTTAATACCCGCTGGGTTGTATTTCAATTGAAACAATGCTACAACCACCGGTGGATTATTAAGAGTCTCCCACGTTTTCATATATTTACAATGTGTGACACAAAATTACTTTATTTTATTAGGACTGCAAAATAATGCAGCTTTATTAGGTTGTCAAAAATTTTACATGTAACTAACTATTCTTCGGAATATAAACCGATTTAACACAAAACGAAATTTCTGACAATCACCACCAACAAACACACAAATCAATTATTTGTTTGTAGCATCTTGTATTTTATGCTTGACAGACATGGAATAAGATCGGAATATTTCTAGCCCTTCTCAACCAACGCCCCCAGGAACCTTGCAAAATCTTGAATGTCTCCGTCAACGCTGGCACGTTCCAGTTCCGCCATATACACATCCCTCTGTTCAACCGGAACAACCGTCCAGGAATACCCGCCCGATGCCAGCATGGTATTGAATAAAAAACGCCCGATACGCCCATTCCCATCCATATAGGGGTGAACATAGACAAAGATGAAGTGCCCCAGAACAGCCCGAACGCCTGCATCCTCTTCACTGCGTAACAATTCAAACAGTGCAGGAATGGCATCACGCACCGCTTCGGGATGGAGCGGCGTATGCATCGAACCCTTGATATAGACTGGATTGTTCCGGTATCCGGCGAGATCGGATGCTCTGAGCAAACCTACGGCAACGCTGGGCGCAATCAGTTCACGATACCAGTCCGAATGGTCACGATCCACAATCTCTCCAGGATTTTCTCCACCCAGAATCTTGCGAATACTTTCCTTTACTGCCTGAAAAGCCTGATAATACCCGCGGGCAGCCATGGTATTACGCGCCTCTCTGTCCGCTTCATCACTATCGGGGTTCCAGTTTCCTCCCTTAACCCGATCAATCAATTCAGGCGTTACACGGTAACCCTCAATTGACAGGGAGTGATAGGCATCTTCAGCATAATGCTCCTCGACCTGTTTCATGTAGGATTCAATATCCACAGGCATCGACCCGGCTTTGGGGAAATTAGCAATCACATCACCGCGCATCCGGTACCACATCATTTTTATCCGGCTGACATAGGGCGAAGCTTCCCGAACCCCGATGACGTTTTCCGGCAACTTTTCTGCAAACGGGTCTTCTTCCCGAACATCATATCCGGCAGATTTCATGGTTTTAAGAAGGGTATCGGCGATCCGGTCATTCCCGATATTCCGAAACGCACCGGCCAAACGTCCGGTAATCACGCTATGACCGCCATCCAACAGTTTTGCCAATAGCACGGATGCATCCTTGACCATGGCAAGACAGGCTCTGGCATCGATTGAATAACGGGCGAAGAAATCAGCGGTAACGGCGATCAGCCCGGCTCCTAGAGAATAAACCTGGAGTCCATTCAAATTGACCTTGGAATCATTAGCCGGAATATCAAGTTTATAATCAAAAATGGAAGTTCCATGCAAGAGCTGTACGATATTGTTGTTTGCTTTTGGCGAACGGACAAGAAGCTGTTTCGGAATAATCCGGTTTCCGCTATGAAGTAATAGCGACTGGTCGGGAGAAAGACACCAATCCGTTCCAAAACGTTCGTTCAGGTACATGGATGCAAAATCCCAGAAAGAGATATACCACGATGTCGTATCACCATCCTTTTCATCGGGACGAGTCGAAATATACCATCCTTTGATGACATCTTTAATAAAACCGTTCGCTTTTAAAAGTTGCTTATGCGCAGTTTTTAGGTCTGCGGCCTTTATAACGGCAATATTCCCGTTTCTTTGAAGCTTCTGAAGCTCCATCAGTGCCTGTGCCAGCTTTTCCGATGGTGTAGCCATGATAATCTCTTGCTATTGGGTTATTCTAAACACTACCTTTATCTGTAGCATATTTAGTATAAACAATCGTATAATTTTTAGTATATACAAATGTAGCATTTTTAGTATATTTTATAGCATCATTTTTAGTATATGCTGTCTATTTATTTTTAATCAATTCTCTATCAATGGTTTCATCAATTAAAGCAACACCTACTTTGTGCGGTGCAGATATAAAAAAACATGATTTACTCAATCTGCAAAACCATTCTCTATGGCTGACTACAAAACCCTGTACAGTAACACCTTGATGCTCGAACGATTTATGTGCAGGTTTGCTATTAACCCAAACACTGCTAAAAGTCGAAAAATTGTCAATGAACTATTGGATTACGGCAAAATTGCCGCTTAAAAATTAACGAAGTATTGGACTTTAAGGACAACCTAATTGTGATGGATGCTCAAAGTCTAAGGTTATTTTCATGAGTATCAGCAGCCTTCGGTATTGACATTATACCGAAGGCTGAACTTTTCGAACCACGCTTTATTCCCGGAGAGAGGTAGGGTTCGATTTTTCACCATATCAATCTTTCGCTCGAATATAAAGGGAAATTTAGCAGTAAGAGAAAAAATTGAAAAACGGGAAAATGTCACCTGAGGTGATCATGCCCGTTCTTTGTTTTTTTGTGATTTTGCAGGCTCAAATTGCAATTTTCTGCTCAAAAATGGATCATAAAGGGGGACCACTTGCGGTTTTCGAAGCGAAACCTGAACTCGATTAACAAATTGCTGGATGCGTATCCGGTTATCCCACTGGAACCCAAAGATCATAAATATCTTCTTGTGATTGGCACGCTGTATGACCACCAGAAACAGATGCATAAAAACCGGACACATCAGGTGGATGACCGCATTGTGAGCATCCACCAGCCCTATGCCCAGCATCGGTATGATCATTACCTCGTCCCAGGGGCATTGTCCTTCATAGCTTTTCTATTTCCTTGACAGAAAGTTCAGTAAGCCTGGCAATCTGTTCTACCGGAATACTTTCCTTTTTCATCTTTCGGGCAATGGTGATCGCTCCTTCGCGCTTGCCTTTCTGTTCGGCATAGGTCAGCGTAGCAAGGTGGTCATGGTACACCTTGATGCTTTCATCATACTTTTCCCGTTCTTTTTTGCTCAAAGAGGCGATGTCCACGATCTTTTCCAACTTCTCGAACACCGCTTTGCGGGCTTTAAAGGGAAGTCGTTTTAATGTTTCCATATTCTTTAATACATAAATACACCGTTCAAAATCCGTCTCACACTCCGCTTCCTCCTTGGTAAAGGACGGAAGTTCGATAAAGATAAAACGCAGTTTATCAATGAATTGTTCGTGCGTATCCCGGTCCACCAAGATCACATCCGTACGCAGTTTGTGCACCATGTCTTCCAACCGGAAATTCATGAAGAACACCCGTAAACGGCTTTCAGGTCAAACTGCCAGTCCGCTCCCCGCTCTCCCTGACGGGTAATGGTATGGGAGAGATAAAACAGCGCCCGTTCGCGGAAGTTGGCTTGTTGCCGGTTCTGCATTTCCACAATGAAATGCTCACCCGCTTCGGTCGTGCAATAGATGTCGTGAATCACGCCACGGTCGCCCACGAATTCGGGCAGCAGTTCCTTGTCCAGAAAAGAGATATCCCTGATCTGCTTTTCGTTTACAAGCAAGTCGTTCAGAAAGTCGATCAACAGGTCTTTGCTGACTTCCTGTTCGAAAATCCTTTTAAACCCCGGGTCGGTAAAGGGGTTGATAAAGCGTGGCATAAACTCGTGTTTTTACCCTATAGAGATAGCACTTCTTTTTAAAAGAACTGAATCATTTCTTATTCCTGATCTAATTACCAAACCTGTCACAAAGATATCCCCATTCCCGAAAGACAGACCCTCCTGGTTTTCAAAAGCTTCCGGCATAAAGCCATTCATTCCAAAGTTAAAAGAGTTGATTTTTCCATCACCTGATGCCCATTTCAAAAAGACTTAACCTGCGTGAACTTCGGTTAAAACTTTTTGAAATTCCACATCAACACTTCCAATTTTTCCATTCATTTTTTATTCCTTTTCCTTTTGGAAATTTTCCGGAAATGGAAAGCCGGGTGTTTACAGGGTTGAGAATTCAAGAGAATGTTTAGTCAGCGAAACAATTCATCGCAGGACTTCCATTGCGTCATCAATCAGTGAGTTGTCCAATTCTTTTAAATAGGCCTGTGTGATTGCAATATTTTGATGTCCCATCGATTCACTGATAATATCAGTCGATATCCCTTTTTGTTTCAGACTGTTCGGATTAATATTTTTGCAAGTACAGAAATATGTACTTATCTTTGCAACATGAGAATAGCACTAATATGAAAACAGCAACTTACACAGATCTGAGAAACAACCTGAAAAGCTATCTTGACGGGGTGGTTAATGACAGTGATCCCCTGGTTGTACACCGCCCCAAAAACGAAAGCGTTGTAATCATCCCACTGGAAGAATACAATTCATTCAAAGAAACTGAGTACCTCATGAGATCTCCCGTTATGATGGAACGCCTGCGAAAAGCAGAAAAAGAGATGAATGAGGGCAAAGGCAGAACTATTCCCATTGACGATTTATGGAAATAACGTATTCAGAACAGGCACAGGAAGACATCGACTATTGGAAGAAAAGCGGGAATAAGGCCATAATGAACAAGATAACCACACTTTTAAAAGATACATCCGGGCATCCGTATACAGGAATCGGAAAGCCCGAATCGTTAAAATACGAACTCTCTGGCAAATGTTCGAGACGAATCACCTCCGACCATCGTATGGTTTATATTGTGCGGGAATCGATGAATGATATTTACGTTTTATCGCTGCGATATCACTATCCCCAAAAGTAGTCCTTGTTGTATCTCCTTCCGGTACTGTCTTTCCCGAAAAAGAGCCACAGGAAACTATCCATAACGGTAGTCTTTCCAGTAGCATTGTCACCAGGGATTGTGGTCTCTTTGTTACTACTCATCAAAAGGCGTTCATGCAGGTTGCTGTAAATCTGTCTTTCCAGTTGACGCACTGTCCAGTTATTCTTCACTGTTTCAGCAATGTAGAACTCCCGTTGCTCCGGAGAGTCCAAACGTATCAATAACTTGTACTGGCTCCAGCTCAATTGCGAATACAGTGTATTCGTAATTGGGAAAGTACGATAAGATTGCCGGAACAATTCTATTTGCCGTTTGGAAAAGCCGCTGCCAAACTCCGGTTCCAATTCGTTGGAAATATATTCCGTAAGATACAAGAGGGATTCGGGGGCGTTACGATTTTACTTTATCGGGAAGAATAGCAATGAGTGCAATGCTCTTGTTTACAGCCATTGGCCATTTTGTATTTACCACGGGCATGGCAATGATGCTGCCTGACTTTGTTCCATACAAAACTGAAACCGTTTATCTGACAGGAATAATAGAAATCGCAGCAGCTATCGGGCTTTTGATTCCCAGGTTCAGGGTGATCACTGCCTGGCTGTTAATCACCTTCTTCCTCCTGGTTCTTCCTGCCAATATCTATGCAGCCGTAAATCGGGTTAACTATCAACGGGCAGCCATTGAGGGGCCCGGACCAGCTTATTTGTGGTTCAGAGTTCCGCTTCAGCTTTTCTTTATTATATGGACTTATTTGTCCGTTGCCAAAAACGGCGGAGCAATTTTCTCAGCATCCTCGCGAAATCCATATCGCTCATGAAAGGGTAGCAAAGGCCATCCGGACGGGAAACAACGCTTTTGGCAAAAAGCATGCCGGGGAAGCCTATCCTGAGACCGGGAAATTTCTTGGCCGAACGTAAGGGCTGACAAGTTTTCTAGAAACCAACTACTTGCATTCTATGTAAGGCAATACAAATAGAAAAAGAGAACTTAAGCTCACAAATTCATCTTCCGGTGACAATAAAAGTGGAGAGTAATTCGCTACTTTTGTTCTAATATTTTCGAACATAAGGTTTGAAAATATAAAAATTAAAGGTCTGATTAACAGATACTGCAATAAATGAATTGTGTTTATTATACATCTGTTAATCAGTTATTTATTTTTGTCTTTTGTGAATTTAAATTCGATTTAAAGACAAGCTATTTACACCACCTTTAATCTTTTAATTGTAGGTTTTTAAGTAACACTTATTTTATGATGAAAAAAACAGGTTTTGTACTATTTTGGATTGCATCGGCCTTTATATTAGCATCGTGCGATTCAAACGACGATGACGATCTTGCTCCCAATCCCTTCGACAATATGAGCATGAGCAGCAATAATGAAAGGGATAAAATTGTTGTTATCAGTGACTTGCACCTTGGGAACGATTTGTCATATTCAGAGAACGTGAAGCACCTGCCGCGATTGGTGCAGTTTCTCAACGAGGTACGATCGTCGGCTACCGTCAGGGAGCTCGTTATTGGGGGTGATATGCTCGACGAATGGTACATCCCTACACGATCAGATACTTATGGTGGTGGTTCCCAGGCCGATTTTGTCAGGAAATCGGTAGCGGCAAATCAGAGCGTTTTCGATGTACTGAACGGCATCATCAAGGATGATAAGATAAAACTCACCTATGTACCCGGTAATCACGACATGGGATTCTTACCCGGGAATATTGATCTTGCAATGCCGGGAGTGAATCAGGCACGCGACGCAGGCATTAAATTTCCGGTTGGCACCTATCATCCTGAAGGATATCCGGAAATAGCCATTGAGCACGGTCATCGGTACGATTTCTTCTGCTCCATGGCGCCGAATGCCAACGAGGCTGAAGCTCCCGGCGCTATGCTGCCTCCCGGATACTTCTTTGCCCGCATTGCTGCCAACTCGTTTACCGACCCTACCACGGCTGAAGCAGCTACTAAAGTGCCTGCTGTTATGCTGAATGATCCCGGCAATGCCGAGCAAGCCACCAAGCACAATTACTATAAGCTGTGGAAAAAGGTCATGGAAGAATATATTTATGTGAAGGACAATTTCAGTGATCCGATTATCAAGACGAACATAGGGGGCTACACGAAGACTTATGCCATTAATGATATTCTCCCTAAAAACAGTACAACAGACGGCAGCATACAGGTAAATCTGTATAATGGCTTGTTCACGCAGGCCAACTGGGACGCACGTGCAACATACAATAATGTGCCGGTTATGACTGAAATCAACACGGCCTTGGCAGGTAGTCTGGAAACCGGGTTTATAGACGGGCAGTCCGAGCTGCAGTACTTCGAAAACCCGCAGTCAAATGTGCGTATCGTAGTTTTCGGACACACGCATAAACCGATGATTAAAACTTACACGAACCTCAGTGGCAAACCATGTATCTATGCCAATTCCGGCACATGGGAAGATCAAAAGACCCGTGACAAGAATGCGGCAATCGATCAGGACGTGCTTAAAATGGAGTTCGTAACCATTACTCCGGTCAATTCAGACAAGAAAAAACTTCAGGTGTCATTGTTTCAGTACAAGGCAGGGCAGCATTTGCTGAAAGACAAGCAACAGGTGGACTTGTAGTATTTCTGCTCCTTAGAAATTGATCGGACTGAACAACTGCCGATGAATGTGATACGATTGCAGATTCATCGCGGTTGATCCAGAATGATCGGGTACTGATGCTAAATCGGCTGATATTTATGGGATGGATTTCTTTGCATCATGGCTGTAAAGAAATATCTTTATCGGCGAATAGACAGCGCAAGGGCGCCATGCAGAGTTTGCGTTGGTTTATGAAAGAAAAGGATATCGGCAAAGGCGTCCGG
>JBDKTZ010000599.1:0-20172 GCA_039679975.1 Prolixibacteraceae bacterium | reverse complement strand
AACAAAAATGAAATCATTTTTATTGCTCCGAAAAACGAGCTCACCCATAAACACTCTTTTCCACATTCATGATGGACAAACTATTCAAAATAGCAGTTGCAGAATTGGGACAAAAGGAAGTCCAGGGGAACGGGAACAATCCGGCCATTGTAAATTATGCCCGTGAAGCAGGCTTCGATTGGATCAATGACGACGAAACGCCCTGGTGCAGCATCTTTCTTAACTGGGTCGCCATGAAAGCCGGGCTTGTTCGGAGCAAACAGGCCAGTGCCCGTTCCTGGCTGCTCGTGGGACAACACACCGATAGTTCTCCGCTTCCCGGCGATGTGGTCGTCTTCTGGCGGGGCAGCCCAACCTCGTGGGAAGGACACGTGGCTCTCTTCCTGGGATTTTCGTACGATGGTGCCAGGGTTTACTGCCTGGGCGGGAACCAGGGCAACCAGGTTTCCATATCAGCCTATCCGCGAAATACGGTGCTCGGGTACCGAAGGCTTTCGCCTGCTTCCGGAATGATCAATGTTCCGGAGGTAAGCTTGCAAAGAGGCGACAAAGGCGATGCCGTCAAAGCGCTTCAGGACGCACTCAAGGCAGCCGGCCTTAACTGCGGAACCAGCGACGGCGATTTCGGCCCGCTCACCGAAAAGGCGGTTAAACAGCTTCAGCGCGGGAAGTACGGACTCATGGACGACGGCATTTACAACGAAAATACCCGCAACTTCCTGCTGGAAATCCTTAACCGCTAGGCATCATGGACGAGGCTGATCTTTCTGAAATCGGAAACGAGAACTGTTATCTCTGTATTGTGAAGAAGAATTTCTTTCATATTGGGCGAAACCATCGCCTTTAAGTTGATTTTTTAAAATGTATTATTCCATGAAAAAATAGCGTCAGTTTGACTTGACGGCAATTATAATCCTCGTGGAGAACTTATCACGAGTTGTGATAAATATTCAATTGACCTGGATTTGTTTTTTCACGAGAAATTTGATCATGTAAGCATTGAAAATGAATTCATAGTTTATTTTCCACATTTCCCGATTGCTCCATTTGAAATGAAAGATAACATCAGAGATCATTAATTTTCATTGTTTTGTTTTCCAAAATCCTGACAGGATTTTGAGTTCCTGTCAGGATTGAATGATCGATCATCAGTTATTTTCATCTTGTCCGGTTATCTGCAGGTAATTCACTTTGGTGATCTGGTATTGGGTCAATGCCTCGACATATTTGTCATGTGACTGTTGGTATTGAGCCTGGGCATCGAGCATATCTGACACGTCAGTCAGTCCCGCATCATAATGATCACGGTTCACTTCCAGATTCTCTTCTGCCTGGCGTATCGATACCTCAGCCAGTTGCACCTGTTCATAAGCCTCGTCGAGCGTATTCCGGGCCTGCTGCATCTGCAACAGAAGCTTTTCGGTATTGTCGGTCACCATGTTGTTGTTTTGTTCTTCGGCCAGCCGGCGTTCTTTCATTTTGTGGGACGCCTCCCACCAGCCGGATAAAGGAATACTGACGGTCCCGAAAATCATCCCATTGCCATAACCATCCTCATCCACAATGTCAAGATACTGGGCGCCTGCTCCGATCCCGACCTGCGGCAGGTATCCACCCCGCGTTATCCTGGTCTGGTACTTTTCCGCTTCCGTGCTCTTCTGCAACAACCGGTATTCCGGTCTTCTGAGCAGGGCCTGATGATGGTCCGCGTAGATCTGACCGGGTTGAATGATCTCCGGGGTCGTATCGGAAAAGCTGATATCCGGGTCATAGTCCACACCGATATACTGGCAGAGCGCCATCCTGGCCAGTTCGATCCCATTGGCCAGCTTCAAGTGGTCCATTTTCAATTCATTTTGCTTCAGTTCCACCTTCAGCAGATCGTTCCGGGTGACCAGTCCCGCTTCATAGGAGTCCTTTACCTGCTTATGCAAGGCATCTACCATCTTGATATACTGTTCCAGGGTTTTCATTTTTTCGCCGAGGGATATGATCTGCCAGTATTGCCTTTCTGTTTCCAGCAAAATATCATTTTGGGTGGAAGCTAATTGTAATTGGCTCACTTCAATGCCCAGGTTTGCCAATTTATTCCCTGTGGAGATCTGAAAACCGGCAAAAACAGGTTGCATAATTGTCGCCATTCCGATCGTTCCTTTTTTTAACAAGGAAAGAGACATACCGGGAAAAGCGGCGGTTCCCAAGTTGACGCCATTCGCGTCAACCACGGGAAGGTCTCCTCCTGCCAGACCTATTTTCAGCAACGGATCGGTAAAGCGATAAGTAAAAGCGGAAGCATCGACTTGTGGAAAATATTGGGTAAACGCGGCCTTCCTGATCTCTTTGGCCGACTGGATGCCAAGCGCTTTATTCCTGACCCGGGCATTATTTTTTAAAGCCAGGTCCCGGCACTGTTCAAGGGAATAACTGTTTTGAGCGGAAAGCGCCGGACTTACCCCCAGCAAGATCAAAACGGCCAGGATTGCCGGTTTTACCTTGCCATTGCCGCTCAGTTCCTCAATGGTTACTCTTTTCCTTTTGCTGTTCTTTTCTGTTTTCCGGAAGATCAGCCAGTAAGCCACCGGAAGGACCAATACCAGCAATACCATGGAAGTCATGGTCCCGAAACTGATCACGGTGCCCATGGGAGCCCACAGCAAGCTGTTGCTGATGATCATCGGGACAACACCCATGGAGGCGGCTGCCGAGGTCAGGAAAATAGGACGCATCCGCCGCTTACCGGCTTCAAAAGCAGCCTCCAGTAACGGTTTTTTGTGCTTATGCCTGAGCTCTTCGGCATAATCCAGCATAATGATCCCGTTACGGACCAGAATGCCGATCAGGCTGACAATCCCCAGGATCGAAGTCACACCAAAATCCATTCCCATGATCAGCAGTCCGGTCATCGCCCCGACAATACTCAGGGAAGCGGAACCCAAAACAAGCAACGCCAGGTTAATTCTGCGGAAGTGGAAAACCAGGATCATGAAGATCATCAGGATGCTGATGATCAGCCCGCTGATGATTTGCGGCAAATACTCCGCGTCTTTTTCATGCGACCCGCCGTACTGCACGCTCACACCTTCCGGAAGCGTCTGTTCTTCCGTAACCCGGCGAACTTCCCGGAATACCTTATTCGGGTTGGCCCCCCGGGTTACATCGCCCAAAATGCTGATTGTCCGTACCCCATTTCTCCGGACAATCTTTCCCTGGGTCCAACCCGGTTCGACATCGGCGATCTGCCGCAAAGGAACCGATACCCCCGGAATAAAAGAGTGGATGTACTCATTTTCAACATCTGTACATTCAGGGTCCTGTTCCCGTTCCGCTTTCAGCTTTACCGGAACCGGGTAATCGCCTTCCCACAAAGTGGTCAACGGAAACCCGTCAAAACGCACGGCAAGATTTACAGCAACGATCGATTTCGTGATCCCCAGCCGGTTGGCATCAATGTCATCGATGCGTACTTCCGCTCCGGGGAGCATTTCTTCATAGTTGGTATGCACCCAGGTCAGCCCGGGAACCTCCCGCATCTTTTTCGAAAGGGAATCCGCGCTTGTTTTCAGATCGGCAAGGTTATTCCCGATCAGTCTTACTTCCATGGGGAATGCGGCTTCCGTGTATTCAAGCTGTTTAAAACGAAGATGCGCACCGGGAAAATAGCCGGCATATGCCGGGGCATATTCATTCAGCATTTTTTTTGTATCCCGGTTCGAAGTGGTGTTGACAATCAGCTGGGCGTAATTCGCTGCCGGCATATTCGGGGCGTATGCCGCATGAAAACGGGGAGAACTGGTCCCGTTAAAGCTGGTCACCGATTTTACCCGGCTGTCTTTTTTCAGGATTTTTTCAAGACTGTCGGTTACCTGTACCGTTCTTTCCAGTGTACTACCCTGCGGTAAATAGATCTCCACCGCGAACTGGTCGCGTTCGGCAAAAGGCAGTAAGCGTTGCGGGAGCAACAGAAATACGGTAATACCTGCCACGACCGACAAAATTCCCCCGCCGATGGTGATGCCTGGATGTTTAAACGCCCGCACCAGCCACTTCTCGTAAGTCTGCTGTACCACATCCAGGAAGGTACGACGGCCTTCTTTTTTCCCTTGTTTCAATTGGGAAAATCCTTGCTTAATAAAAAAATACTGGATAAACGGAATGAACAACATGGCTACAGCCAGCGAAATAGCCAGTGTAATGGTCGCGGTCCAGGGAAACCAGATAACGAATTCCTGCACCATCCCTTTCAAGGTAAACAGGAACGGGAAAAAGGTGATACTGATCGCCAGGGTAGCCGAGAAAATTGCCTTGAAGAACCCCTGCGCGCTGCTGATCGCGGCATTCCAGCGCGACAGGCCATGATCCAGTTTCTCCATGTAGCTATCAACGATCACGACTGAATTGTCAACGATCATACCCAGCACCACGATGAGCGCGGCCAGTGTAACCGTATTCAGCTCCATTCCGGTCACCAGCATAATTCCCATCGATGCAAAGATCGAAATCGGAATGGAAGCGGCAGCCACGGTCGCTACCCGGAGGGGAAGCAAAGCCATGGTGACCAGGATGACCCCGACGATCGCGTAAGCCATTTCATGAAGAAAGTTGGTAACCGATTCGTTCACCACCTTGGGCTGGTCGGCGATGCGTTCGATCCGGACATCTTCAGGCAATCCGGTCTGAAATTCTTTTAAGACTTCATCAACTTCTTTACCATACTGTACAATATTGTTTCCCTCCTGCATTTCCAACGAGATTATCAGGCACTTATGCCCGTTGTTGGTAATATAACTGTAAGGATCAGGGTATTCCCGCACAATTCGGGCCACATCTTTTAACCGGATCATATTCCCGGCAGGGTCGGAATAAATGATCTGTTCGGCAATGTCCTGCTCGCTGTTGTACGACGGAGTAATATGGATCGGGGCCAGGTACCGGTCGTTATCGACCGTCCCGCTCATCGTGGTGAACCCCTGTGTGAACAGGTTAGCCAGCAAGGTCGAAGTACTGATCCCGTAATTGGTCAGTTTCTCCTTTTCCAGGTAAATGCTGATCTGTTCTTTCTCCAGACCGACGTGCCGCAGGTTGGAGACCGACTCAATACGGCGCAACCGGTTTTCCAGCTCATCCATATAGTTTTCCAGTTCACGATAGCTCCGGTGATCCGATTCGAGGGTGATCAGTAAGGCGGAGGTATCTCCGAAATCACTGTTGCAGATCAGGGCAAGTACTCCCGACGGCAATTCCGTTTTTAGGTTATTCAGGCCGTCGTTCAGCTTGGACCAGAACTTGTCCTTATCTTTTACGTCGTCGTTCAGTTCCACAAAGACGATCATCATCCCGTTCTTCGAATGGGAATAGGTTTCCGCTTTGTTGATCTCTTTAAAACTGAACAGGTATTTTTCAACTTTCGTGGTTAATTGTTCCTCCACCTCTTCCGCGTTTGCTCCCGGGTACACTCCGATCACCAGCCCCTGCCTGATCGTAAAGGTTGGAAACTCCTGCCGGGGCATGACAACCAACGCATAGATCCCCACAGCGACCAGCATGGCGGTGATCAAAAATACGATCTGCCTATGCCGCATGGCAGATTCGACTACACCCAATCTTTTCTTCATCACTTTATGATTAGAATGGTGGAGTTTTCGTTTAACTTCTGATAGCCTTCAATGATCAGTAAATCACCGGACGAAAGGCCTTCTTTGATCATGATCCCGTTACTAACAAACGATCCGGTCACGACGGGTTTTATCAGGGCTTTATGGTTTTGGGCATCCGCCACAAATACATATCTGGATCCGTTTCCTCCAACCTGGACGGCAGACGCGGGGACAACGATCCGCTCCTCCGCGGTTGACCGGGTCAGGGATACTTTACATACCATGCCCGGTTTCATTGCTTTACCCTGGTTTTCCAGTTCCACTTTTACCGCATACGTGTGCGAAAGCGGATTGGAAAGCACACTTATTTCCGTAATTTCTCCTTCAAACTTTTGGTTGTTCAGGGCCGGAACGGTCAACACCGCTCTTTGTCCTTTCGTGATCCCGGCAATCTCGCTTTCGGGAACCGGGATCTTTACCTTTACTTTTTCGATCTTCACCAGTTGAAAAACCGGACCTCCGGGAACAATGCTCATTCCCGGTTCGATCATGCGTTTCCCGATCATCCCGCTTTCCGGTGCATACAGGTTACAGTCGTCCAGATTCTTTTTCGCTATTGCAGCCATCGACCGGGTTTGCTCAAGGCCTGTCCTGATTTCAATGTATTTTATTTCGGGAAGACTCCCTTTTTTATAAACCGGTTCTATCCGGTTATACGCGTCCTGCGCCTGCTTTTCCTTCGAAAGAGTTATCTGCCAGGCATTTTTATAACTCTCATTGTTCAGTACAGCCAGTAATTGTCCATTCTCCACGCACTGTCCTTCGTTAGCCAGTACTTTTTCAACTGTTCCGGAGATCAGATAACTGAGCGGAACAGACTGGAATTCCTCGATCGTTCCGATATACGGCCGTTCTGCACTTTCCGGGCTTATCCCAATTGGCTGAACCTTTACTTTCACCGCCTGGTCAGCATCGGCGATGTAAATATTTTCATTACGGGAAGTACACCCGGATCCTATACCAACGACTGTCACAACAGCCAACCAACATCCTAATTGTTTCATTGCTTAAAAAATTTAATTGTTTTCTATACGATTCTGTTTTCATGTGTTATAATTTAATTGTCTTTCAAACGATATACCTGGGATTTCATCCATTGGGCCCACTCCGAACGGGTTCTGGTTTTATCAAAAGTACCGTATGGCACAGGCGCGCCTATTTTAACTTTGATCGTTTTGTTCCGCTTATTGAAAAATTCACGCGGTAGAAGAACTAATTCCAGATTGGCTTGAATGCCAATAACTTTCCGGCATGAAAACACCAGGTAGAACAGCAGGGAATTTCTCCCCCGGATATAGATGGGCACAATATTCCGCTTGCAGCTAACAGCCTTGGATATAAAGCTTTTCTCCCAGTCCTTATCCTGTATTTTTCCGCTTTTTATGCGTGAAACCTCCCCCGACGGGAAATGGGTGACCGGAACATCCGAGCTATAAACATTTTCCAGTTCGAGTAAGTACTGCCGGGAATTATTCCCGATCCCGAACACATCTACCGCTGCGATCAGCGGTCTCAACTGGGGCACAAGCAGGAATAGTTCATTCCCGATAGCGTTAAACGTACCGTATTTCCCGGCAACGATACTGGTCAGGACCAGCCCGTCCGCAAACCCGAAAGGATGATTGGCCACAAAAAAGCACCTGCCGTCTTCCGGCAAATTTTTAATCCCTTCAATCTCGATGGTGATGTTGAATTCTCTCCGCATTGCAGTCAGAAAATCCACACCTTGGCTGTCTGAATACCTGGCAAGTATCCGGTTTATCTCATCTTCCCGGATGATCCTGACGATACCGTTCAATACAAAACCGGGCAGACGTTGCAGTAACCTGGAACCACTACTTTTAACGAGTTCCTTTACATTGATTATATTCCTGTTCTCCGGCATATTTTTTCTTATCATAAGATTGAGAAACTGGAAAAAGCTCTTAATAACATTTTCAGCCTGATTGCTTTTTTCCAGGTCATCATCTTTTTTGAACTCTTCAGTAAATCCAGATTTCCGGCTACTGTTGCCGCGATCTCGTAACCCTCAAAGAAATAATTCCGGGTCGCCGTGAAAAACGGACTTTTTTCATATTTCGTCAGATGCCGTAAATTTTGCATATGAATAAAATCCATCTTCAATCCTTTTGAACGGTAATACATATAGAGCAGCGTTTCCACACCAAACCTCGACTCTTTCATCCTGGGAAGAAGAGGAAGAATGTCTTCTCTAAACAGGGCTCTTTCCCCTGTCAGTATTTTCATCGGATTGATCTCCCGGTTAAAAATGTTTACGGTGGTATAGCCTAAGGTCATATCGGTTTTCCGCCATAACAATGGTTGAACGATCCGGTCGATATGGTCCACGCCCTGGCAGGACAGATCGGCATCAATAAAAATGACAATAGCAGACGTTGCCTGCTCAATTCCAGATGCCATGGCATAACCTTTCCCTTTGTTTTGAGGCAGATGAATGTCAGTCAAGCCGATTGCCTGTTTGCAACCGGCAATAATTTGCTCCGTCCTGTCGGTCGAGCCGTCGTTAACGACAATAATTTCGTCGAATAACTGACTTTCAGCGACAGAGAACAGGACACTCCTAACGGTCTTTTCTTCGTTATAGGCACAAATAATTGCTGATATCTTTTCCATATTTAGTTCTTTAACTGATATTCATGCAGGGCGTTCCGGGTAGCCAGCTCTCCTGCTTCAACGATCTCGCCGGACTTGTAAAACTGGAAGAACCCGTAAGCATTCGCCGGAAGTTGAATCAAAATATCCGGGTGGTATTGTTCGATCATCATGGCCGAGATCTGCTGGGTCATTGACCGGCAGCATTCAAACAATAATGTGTAATAATTCAATTGTTTTTCGGTTTGGCTTTTCACGAGATTGCCGTTTACCCCTGCGGCCGCGCTACCCGTTACAGGGTGATGATTCCAGCCGGGCAACATTCCGGATTCTGTTGTATCAACGGGCAAAACAGGAGCGCTGACATCAACGGCAATCAACAGGTCGCCGGGAGTTCGCCTGACCCGGTTAATGGGTATCGGGTTCAGTACCGCACCGTCAATCAGGATCGCTTCATCCAACTCGTAAGGCTTAAAAATACCCGGGATTGAGATCGAAGCGCGGATGGCCTGGTATAAGCTTCCCTCCTTAAAAATGACCTCTTTATTGTTTTTGATATCGGTGGCAACGGCAGCGTATGAAACAGGCAGATCTTCAATATTCACATCCGGCACGATTTTTTTTAATTCTCTGATGATCTTATCCCCTTTTACGATCCCGTTCATACTTATGGTGAAGTCGATCAGACTAAAAACAGCCCGCTTATCCAGGTTATACAGCCAATCCTTACAGACATGCAAATTGCCTGATGCATACATCCCACCAATCAAGGCCCCCATGGAGGAACCCGCGATGGATCTGATCTCAAATCCCTGGCGCTCCAACTCTTCAATGACTCCGATATGTGCGATCCCTCTGGCACTGCCACTGGAAAGCACTAATGATACTGTTTGTTTCAAAATGTTAAACTGATTAAATGAATAATTTCAAAAGTTATGTCCGGACGACGATCTATGATCAATAATCCGTTTTATTCTTTAGTAAAAAACATGCATACAATGACATCAATGATTTGCTGAAGTTTTTCTTTATCCTCCGGGCTGTCTTTTTCCCCCGAATAATCGATCGCTCCCCAAAAGGCGACTAAAAGCAGTTCTACTGCTTCCGGAATATCCTGCCGGCTTACTTTCGTGTACTCATCTGAATCATAGCCATCCTCTATAATCCGGGTCAGAAACGCTTTTTCGTACCCCAACACATCAGAAAAATACTTCCGGGCAAGTCTCCCGGAACGAAAATCTTTTTTTATGATCCGGGAAACGATTACTTCATTGACAATTTCTTTATTGAATTCCAGAAAATAGGTTTTGACTTTGTCTCTCATTCTTTTCTGTTCTTCCACCCTGGCTTTTACCTGCTGTCTTAACCGGAGTAATCCCACACGTATTACTTCGTTAAAGACCTGGTCTTTATCTTTAAAATAGTGGTATAAGGTGCTTTTTGCTTTTCCGCAGGCTGAGGCAATTTCGTCCATTGTTGTCTTCTCCAGGCCAAATTGTTGGAAAAGTCCCTGTGCCTGAATTAGTATTTCAGATTTTACAATGTCATTATTTACTGCTGCCATAAGAATCTGATTTTGATTTTTAAGTGAATAATAATTTACCCGGATATGGTCTTCACCGGCTCTCATTTACAGCTTTTTCAGTAACATCGTTCCACACGAATACCCTCCTCCGAAAGCGGAAACAGCAATCGTTTCATTTGTTTTGAATTTCTCCTTGTTTTGCGATAAAATGATTGGGATACTGGCCGAGCCGGTATTTCCCAATTCTTCAATATTCGTCAGGACTGACGAAGAGTTTAGCTCCAATTTCTTTGTTATATGTTTTATAATTCTGGCATTCGCCTGATGGGCTATAAAGTAATCTAAGCTGCTGACCGGGACGTTATTTTTATTTAAAATTTGGCTGGTTTCATTGACCATATACTCACAGGCATACTGAAAAACATCTCTCCCGTATGGCATTCTTAACCCGTAGCCACAGGGTTTCAGGTATACGGCCTCAATGCTTTTCCCGATGTGCCCCAACCCCTTTGTATCCAAATCAAGTACCGCCAGATCATGCTCTGAATATCGCCGGTTTGTCACAATAATTGCCGCAGCACCATCACCCCATAGGAAAGAAGATTTCGGATCAGACGGATCATAGTAAACACTGTTATTTTCTGAAACAATAATCAAAGCTTTGTTCGCCTTTCTGTATGCAAAATAACAATCTGCGATTTCCATTGCATTTATAAAGGAGGAACAGGCCGAGTCAACGGTAAAACATCTGGCATCAGGTATATAAAATTGTTTCTGCACGGCATGGGCCAGTGTTCCGACCGTATCAAAGGGGGTGTAAGTTGCCCCGATAATCAGATCGATTTCCTGAATTGAGAAAGGTAAATCACGCCTAATCTTATTCACAGCTTCAATTGCCATTGAATTGGTATTTTCTCCGGGTTGGGTATATCTTCTCCTTTTTATCCCGCTTTTAAGAATAATCTCTTCGCTTGTTAAGCCGGTTCTTTTTAAGAAATGATCATTTGAGATGATCATCGGGGGCAAATAGTCTGACAGATAGTTTATAATCATTATTGCATTTTAGATTTAGATTATCACTTATTGACTTCTATTGTTTTAAAGTCAAATTATCTCAAAAAAATAATTCAATTGTATCCATTCATATTTAACACGTAATCAATGGCCTAATTTTTCAAGGGGACTCCTTCCTTCCATTTCAAGGGGACCCCGTTTTAAAACGAGTTGCATGGTCAGCGCGACGACCGTGATACACAGTATGTAAATCAGAATTCCGGCAGAGCTGGAATAGCTTTCTTTGCTGACAACCAGAGTTGGTATTCCAACAAATGAATATACCGCCAGATAGCTTAATGGAGTAATCGCGAACATCAGCATTGACAACCACCCCTTTAAGTGCCTGCGATAACGATAAGCTAAAGCAGCTGACAAAAAAAGCCCTGTCGTGCCTATCGTCATCCTCCACCATGGAAATCTTGTCAATATGACAAAAGGCAGAGGCTCATAATAAAGCCCGTGACTAAAAAACACTGTTTGTTCAAAAACAATATCGACTGCTCCAACAACAGCAAATCCAATCCATAACCATTTAGTCTGCACGTTTCTGAAAATCGACGTATAGCAAATCATACTAACCGCAGTTCCGAATGCGAACCACGTGGCAACAGAAAACCAGTTCACTTCCCTTCCCATAATCCGGGAAGTGTTATAAGCAAAGTTTGCTGACCTGCTGCAAGTCTCCCCAATATCCCCGACAAATACTTCCGGGATTACACAAAGGATACCGCTTAATGTGACGATAACCGGTAATGCAGTCTTATTCCTGAAGGCGTCATGTATTGCAAATAAAACTGCGGTGGTCCCAATCACGACGAGACCCCATGCTGCGATGAAACTGGTTGCCGGATTCCAGATAACATCCAGAAGTTTCCATATATGATAACTATATGCATCAAACCAAACTTTCATCAGGTACACGTTAAGGGATCCGCATTCCATTATATTTTCACTTTAGTTTTATCAGTATTGACTTTTATTGTTTTTTAGTCAAATCCATGCAAAAAATTTTTACTTTTTCTGAAACTTTAACCCGCTGATCAGGACTGTTGAAAGTTCATCAAGCGTAAATTCATACTCTGCATATTTATCCTGCAGGAATAGCGAAAGTTCAATCCCATGCAAAACCATCAGGATAATGTTCGCAGAGGATGTAATATCGGTGATGTCCAGATACCCTTTTCCCTTTCCTTTTCCTAAAATGATTGACAACTGTTCCCGCTCAAAATGATTAAAATCATCCCGGACGTTTTTCACAAAATGGTACTTCTCAAAAAAGTCGGCCTTCAGTGTTTCATGATAGGTCAGCGCATTATTCAGCAATTTGAGATGAAGCAAAAGATAGCTTCTGAGCATGATCAAAGGGTCTGCATCACTTACAGCGATCTTACCTAATCCAGTTTTCACTTTACCCAGTTCCTGCTTCAAAACTTCATTAAAAAGTTCTTCCTTGCTGTTAAAGTAATAATAAAGAAGACCTTTCGCTTTGTGAGTATGTTTGGCAATTTCAGACATGGTCGTTTTACTGAAACCAAACTTTGAGAAAAACTGGGTTGCAGCATTTACGATTATATTTCTAATTTCAACCTCCGCCATAACTTTTGACCTTTTTTGTTTTTTCGTCAAAAATAGAGAATTATTCAATATACCATCGCTTTTAATGAATTTTTTTACAAAAATTTAAACATGGATATATCAATGTCGTTAGTATATCTTTGCAAAAGGTCTTGTTTTAAATTGATTAAGCCATGTTATAGAAAAAATTGTTCGGAAGAAATCTAATCGCTAAGGGGTTAGTTCCCCGCCGCTTGCGGCGAGTTAAAAACTTATTCCTTAGTGATACCCCGCTGCTCTGCGGCGGGGTAGTTCATTTTTCATTTTCGGATAAATCACTTGATGATTATAATGGAAAGAGTTTACTGTTTAACGAACAATAAACAAGCGTAATGAAAAATAAAGTTTCTCTGATATTATCCGGAGGTGGAGCCCGGGGAATTGCGCATATAGGCGTGATTGAAGAATTGGAAAGGCAAGGTTTTGAAATTCATTCAATCGCCGGAACTTCAATGGGCGCGCTCGTTGGCGGAGTTTATTCCCTGGGGAAAATGAATGAGTTTAAACAATGGCTCATGACTTTGGACAAAGTTAAGATCTTTAGTCTTCTTGATTTTACGCTAAGCAACCAAGGTATCGTAAAGGGGAATAAAGTTCTAAAAAAAATGAGAGAATTTATTCCTGACGCTAATATTGAGGATCTGGATATCGCGTATGCCGCCGTAGCGGCTGATCTTATCAATAAGAAGGAAGTCGTATTTACATCCGGTAGTGTTTTCAAGGCAATTAGAGCTTCAATAGCTATTCCTACTGTTTTTACTCCAGTGAAAACAAAAAGCGGATTACTTGTAGACGGAGGTGTTCTTAATAATGTTCCGGTAAGCCATGCCAAAAGAATTCCGGGAGATCTTCTTGTTGTGGTAAATATAAATGCCAATGTTCCCGTTTGCAGACCGCCCATTCCGGAGGAAGAGAAAAAATTTCGACAATTAATCTATCAGAAAAAACTCAATGATTTTTACAGTCAACTTGAAAGGATCAATCCTCTAAATAAAAAAGACAACATCGGATACTTTAACCTGATCAATAAAACGATCAGCTTGATGATTTACAGGATGTCTGAAGTATTACTTCAACAATATAAACCGGATATTACGATTGAATTTTCAAAGGACTTATGCGGCATATTCGATTTTTTCAAAGTTAAAGAGTTGGTCGAAACTGGCAGGTATACAACAATGAAAAGGTTAGATGAGTTTCAAACTAAAATAGAACATCTGATTTAATGGTTTATGAGATTTCACGAGGCACGATCGGTTAAAGTTGGAAATATTAAAGACGAGATGATATTTATTTTTCTCTAATATTTCCTTAGATATAGTATATTTGGGGATTGGCATAGGAATAAATGATCTGAAAAGAGCACATCAAAATGGGTTAAAACATAAACCAGATGGAGCATCAATCGATACCGAAAGTAAAAATCAGAGAGAAGCTTAAGTTGGATTTTGTGGTGCCCGACAGCAGGTTGGATAAGTACCAATATCCACGCCGGTTTGATTCCGTGGGCTTTTTTTTTATCGTTAGCGGACAGATAGATATTTGGATTGATTTAGTCAGATATCAGGTTGGTAAAGGGGATATTGTGATGGTTCTGCCACGGACCATCATCCATATGAAGGATTACAGCGACGATTTTAGCGGCTATTTTATTGTTTTCTCCCCGGAGATTATCAGGAATATTGATCTCTATAAAAAAGGTTTCCCCTACCGTGAAATGATATCCAAAAATCCTGTTTTTACCTTAAGCAAGGAAGGGGCTCATCTTTTTTCAGACTATTGCAGGATTTTTCATGAAACGTACCTTAGATTAGCGGATATACCTGATGATGAGATTCTTGAATTTATGCTGATGACTCTTCTTTATGGGGTGCTGACGGCTTACAAAAGGAATATTTCAGCACGGGAACGAAATAAATATTCACGAAAGGAGGAAATTTACCGAAGTTTGCTCAGACAAATCATGGACCATTATGAGAAGGAACGATCGGTCAGTTTTTATGCGGATAAGTTATGTGTTACGCCAAAGCACCTCTCAGCGGTAGTCAGGGAGGTGAGTGGGAAAAGTGTTTCCGGTCTTATTGCTGATGCAGTCATTCTGGATGCAAAGTCTCAGTTAAAAAACAGTACGAATACAATCGAAAAAATTTCGAGATCGCTTGGTTTTCCTGATCCCTCTTTTTTCGGTAAATATTTCAAACGGGTGGTTGGTATGTCACCAAAGCAATACCGGGACAACAATTGAGGCGCGCAGAAACAAAAATATGGCGGTTACCCTGTTAAGGATTGAGAGAAGGATAAACTACCACGGCATCCCGTTTCAACAGTTGCCTTTTTCGTTTTTTGTAGGGAATAATTAATGTCAGCGCCATACAAGCAATCCCTCCGTAAATTGTCCAGCCTGTTGTTTCCTTCAATGCTGCCAGTGTTCCCTGTACCTGTATTCGCCCTTTAACAGACATGGAAGCCAATATTCGTGCATCCTCGTAACTTTTTCCCTGCAGCATAGATCCCATTTGAGTCATATTGAAGGTTCCGGCAATTTCAGGATTCAGCTGGTCCACGTCCTGTGACAGCCGGTTAGTATAGTAAAGTGTCCTTTCGTTTATAGCATTGTTATAAAGGGCAGTCCCCACGGCCGGTCCGATAACTGACCGGAAAGTCAGCATGACAAATACCCAGGCGCCGAAATATTTCATTGGAAGTTTTAGCATACCATAAGCGCCGCACATCGCGTATAAGATCAGCATTCCGGTCGAGCGGAGGATGGTGGCTGTGATCATATGGGAGTAAACTCCCTGACTCTGGTATTGAAAATACATATAAACGGCTGAAATGGTAAGAAACAGGAAGCCTATGAAAAAAATAAACCTGTAGTGTACCTTCTTTTTCACCAGAATATGGGCCAGTATAGCCCCTATAATGTTCCCTACAACCGAGTAGTTGCTCAGATAGGCTGTTTTCAGGTTATCGGCCTTGATGGAGATACCGGTAAAAACACTGACAAACATGGAACTGGAATTAAGTATCATGAGCAGAATAAACAGGCTAAGGGCGATGATTACTTTTCGCCCTCCAAAAATGCCGGAGTCCAGATACGGGGTTTTTTCATGCGTAATGAGCAGGATAAATAAGCCGAGGGAGACAATCATCACGGCAAAAGCAGTCCGGATAGCAAGGTGATCAAACCAGTCGAGTGTTTTACCGTAAACCAGGATAAAGCAGAAGGATAGCAAAAGAAGCGAAGCCGCAACGAGGTCACCAAACTTTTTCAATCTTATTTTGGATGAAAATTTTCTTTTTTGGTATTTCATGGTGGCGATGGTGAGAAAAATTGTGAACAGGATCATCCCCATCATGTAATAATAGGTATATTGCCATTGGTATTCATGGGCCAACCAGGCGGTGAGGGCGGATCCTCCCTGGGCAAGCGAAACGAAAAAGAAATAGATAAAAGGTAAGATCAGGTTTCTTTCCTGATCACTCATTTTCCCTTCAATGGGATGGGCGTCATCAGGGTCGAGGAAAAAGATTTCAAGTGCATCTGGCCCCTTCATAATAACCATTAACAGGAATAATAGGTTGAATATGAGAATGATTCTGACAAATCCCGTTAAAAAGCTGCAGAAGATCAACAAAACAACGGAATCCGTCTGGGCACAGATCCAACTTATAAGAAAAAGCAAAAAATAACCAATCAGGAATACCATTTTGGGACGCCGCATGAACAGAAAGGTTTTAATGAATGGTGTAAAGACAACCATCCCGATTGCAGTGGCGAAATTGGTAAACTGAATGTGTTCGGAAAGGATACCCAACCCTGCTGTCATTTCTCCCGCGTTAGTGCTGTAAGCCCCGTTTGTCGCGAGAATAGGGAAGAACATGAAAAGCATGATGAGAAATTTCAAGGGTTGGGGAACCCAGTTATAAAAATAGATATCCTTCTTTCTCATTTTCTTTTTAAATCGACAAATTACAATTTGGCTTTCACAACGGCCATCATTCCGGCAACCAGCTTATTATTATCTTCTTCAGACAACGATATAAAATCGATTCTCACCGGAATCCGTTGCTGGATTTTTATGAAATTCCCGGTAGAGTTATCTGCAGGAACCAGGGAGTATTTTGAACCGGTTGCGCTTGAAATGGCCGTTATCCGGCCCTCGAACGCTTTATCATGGAAGGCATCAATTTTTATTTTGATTAATTGTCCCACCCGCAGATTTTTAACCTGGGTTTCCTTATAGTTGGCTACGATCCATTTTTGCGTATTGGGTACAATATAAGTCAGGTTTTGCCCGGCATTGATCAACTGCCCTTCTTCCAGCGCTCTGCGGCCGAGATACCCATCGCACGGGGAAGTAACAACCGTGTAGGAAAGATTTAAACGGGCCATTTCCAGGTTGGCTTCTGCCCGCATAATCGCTGCTTCAGTATTCCCTTTACGGGTCGATACTTCATTGACAGTCGACTCAGCTGTCCGCTTCTGTTGTTTCAGCGCGCTTAGCCTGGCTTCCATGGCTTCCAGTTCCATTTTCAGCTGTTCCACCTGAATTTCGGTAGCTGCCTTGCGTTCATACAAATTCGAATAACGGGCATAGTCCCGCCTCAGTTTTTCGATTCTGACTTCCAGTTCCTCCATGGAAGAATTAAATACTGATACGTTGCTTTGGGTCGTATGGAGACTGGCAGTTATTACATCTGCCCCTGCATAAGCATCTTTCAGCACTGCCTCAGCTTCCTTGAGCCTGATTTTGTATTCCTGATCATCGATAACCAGAAGGGTGTCACCTCTCCGGACAAACTGGTGTTCCTGAAAATATATCCTTTTTATATAACCAGGTACTTTCACATTAATGGGAGAGAGATACTGTTCCACCTGAGCGTCATTGGTTGTTTCGGAACGCTTGTAATCCAGCAGCAAAGCCAATGATTTCCATATACCGTAAAAAAGAATGACTGCGCCGATTACATTCAGGATCATCCGGCCTGTATGCAGACGTTTCATTCTTTTTATTTGCTTATTCCTTTCTGACATATCTTAATCTTTTTATTTTACTCCGACAGGGTATCTAATTGCCTGGTCAGCTTTCTGATCGTCAATTCCGAAAGTTTACAGTTCAGTAGGGCACTGATATAATTCGACTGGGCTTCGCTCAGTACCATTTCATCCTGAAGCAATTCGCTCATTGAAGCAACACCTTCCTTGTATTTTAGCAGCGTAACTTCGTAAACCTCCTCAGCCAGGGCGTGGTTATCTTGTTGCTTTTTATAATTCCTCCGGTTATTGCTCCAGTCATTAACCGAGTTGAGATACTGTACCTGAAGATTCTTCTGTACATTTTCCTGATTATATTGGGACTGAAGTAAATCGGCTTCCGTTTTACGGATATTGATTCTTTTGCTTAATCCGTCGAAAACCGGGACATTCAGCGATAAACCCCAGTAAAATCCATTATACCAACGGTTGGAAGGGTGATCGTGAAAATAGTTCCTGAATTTGTCGGTATAATTGGTATACGATAACTGACTTACCAATGACAGTGAAGGTAAATATCCGCTTCGGATGTACTTTTTGTTTTCTGATATGATATCTGTTTGCAATTCCGGCATTCTCAATTCATACAGATGTGGAGACAGCCCGGTAAGCAGTTGATCTTCCTGAATGGATGCATCGACAGGTTCAATCGTAAAACGCTCCTTCGGGGGAAGATCCAGAACATATCGCAGAAGATTAAATTGTTGTTCATAAACCGCCTGGGAATTGTCCAGTTGAACGCGGAGATTTTCCAGATTGATATTAACCCTTTTTACATCAATATCCAGAACCACCCCATTCTCATGATAGGCGCGTGTAATATCGCGTAATTTCTCCAACCGCCCGATATTTTCCCTGATCAGTGAAATTTGTTCTGCGCTCGTTTGAGCCAAATAATAAATTTTACTGATTTCAACGATCAGATCCTCCTTAGCCTTTTCGTATGCATAATTATTGAGCGACCTAATCTTTTCGGCTATCGAAATTCTGGTATAAAGTGTCTGATGGTACAGGGGCATCGACAGTTTTAGTCCACCCGATGTGACGTACTTTAGTCCTTTGGTTTCCATATACGGCATATCGATTCCCAGCAATGCCGACATACCGGAGCCGTCTGTTACTGACGCGCCGCGATCCACGTTGTTTGTGAAATTTCCGAATCCGTTAATAATGGGTAATAAACGAGCCCTGCTTTCCGAAACTCCCAGCGTGGCTTTTTGAACATTCTGGGCGGAATTTTTGAGTACAAGATTATTCTCCAACCCGATACGGATACATTCTTTTAAGGTGAGTATACGATCCTGCCCGGAGCAATGAAAAGATACGAATATCCATAATATTGCGCCGATAAAATATTTCCTCATTTCCAAACTTCTTAGCTGTTTTCGAGCGCTAAAGAAAGCTCAGTCTGAAGTTTGAAAAAAGGTCAATATGTCATCGGAACTGTTCTAAATGTCGGATTTTAACTCACTAATAAAATTTACCAGCCTTGTTGACTGTCTCATGTTATAAATTGAACTGAAGTGTAAATAATATTCCGAAGCGGTCGTACTCAGACGAGCTCTCGGTTAATCTCCATACGGCATCAACGCGAATAATTTTGAGGATGTTTTCAATGCCGGCAGAAATTTCGCCGTACGATTTTCCGTTGAGTGACTGCATTCCCTCAGGAAAAGCCAGATCGTTGTGCCGCGATCCGTTCATATCGCCGATCAGCCACCGACCGCCGATCACTTCGCGCAACTGCAGTTTTCTTAACAGAGGGACCCGGTTAAAAAAGAAACCCTGGAAATGATGCTCGAGAGAGAGGGCCGCGTAGCGATCGCTCACATATTCCTGATAATTCATCAGGTTAAAGCCAAACTGGTCGGAAGCATAGGTTTCGTTCCCTTCATGTATTTTCATCAGCGGGAAGGGCACATCGCCCCAGATATGCCCGGCCTGTACCAGGTAAGTGGTATATCCAATTGGGTTTAGCGGCAGTTTGTCGTAAATGTCGGTCTGTAACCGGAGGTAGCTGTAGTCGCCCGCTAAAGGTCCTTTAACCCCGGTACTTATCCTGAAATTGATGATGGGCAACGGACTTCCCAAACTCACTTTCTCGAATTTTCCCAGAACAGTCCTTTCTTTCGGAGCGATCCTGGTATTTAATGTGATTTCCGTATTTTGGATATGATCAACGGGATTTCCCTCCTGATCGGTGAAAGGGACAAAAGGACCGCTTTTTATTTCGGTCGTGCTTAGCTTCAGGGTATTTGATAAGCCCACCGTCCATTCCTTATCGGCCCGGAAGCTGAAACGGTTCACCATATTCAGCTTGGCCAGCGGCTCTTTTGCCAGCATGGCCATCAGGATATTATCTTCTGCGAAAGCATTGTCGCTTCGCCCGAACAGTTCGTAATCGTGTTTGTATTGGGCCTCTATGGAAAAACGCTTATCCTTGCTGAAAAAATATTCAAACCCGGCGCTGTATTTGAAGGCATCATCCTTTAACCCGTATGCCAGGTAACCGTTCAGCCGGAGTTTGTCATGGAAGGCAGCCGTAGTCCGGCCGCCGAACCTGAAGCGGTTGCCCTCTATTTTGTTGAAACTGTACATGTAAAAATAAGGACCGATCTCGAAGTTTCCCACATCTTTATACCCGAATAAAAACATCTGGATATAATCGAACA
>JBDKTZ010000247.1:0-25176 GCA_039679975.1 Prolixibacteraceae bacterium | reverse complement strand
ATCGACGACGCGATCGGTAAAATTCTGACGCTGGGCGTCGATGTGCTGATCATGAAGTCAGGATCCAGAGGGGCTCGTATACATTTACCCGATAAAACTGTCATCGAAGTACCCGGATTCCCTGTTGAAGTCTTAAACGTATTGGGTGCGGGCGATGCTTTTGCCGCAGGTTTCATCTACGGATATCTCAAGGGATGGGATTGGTATCGGTCTTGCCGGATGGGGAATGCCTGCGGCGCTCACATTGTAACCCAGCTTGGCTGCGCCAATTTTTCGCCTTATGAAGATGAGATACTGGCGTTCATTGAGTCGAGAGGGGGGTTTTAATCGCTTTTAACCAATGTAATCAAACCATTATGCCTACCATACGATTAACTGTAGCACAGGCTACGATTGCTTTTCTTAAAAATCAATATTCGGAACGGGATGGAGTTGAACAGAAATTCTTTGGAGGTTGTTTTGGCATTTTTGGCCATGGAAATGTGGCCGGTTACGGGCAAGCGCTTCAGCAATCTCCTGATTTCCGGTATTATCAGGTTCGTAATGAGCAAGCCAGCGTGCATGCGGCAGCAGCTTACGCAAAAATGAAGAACCGGCTCTCCACACTGGTGTGTACCTCTTCAATCGGTCCGGGCGCTACCAATATGATTACCGCTGCTGCGGGCGCTACCATCAACCATTTGCCGGTTTTAATCCTTCCGGGTGATCTCTTTGCTCAACGTATGGTGGCACCGGTACTTCAGCAACTCGAATCAGCCTGGTCGCAGGATTTCTCCGTGAATGATTGTTTTAAACCCGTTTCAAAATACTGGGACCGGATTAACCGGCCTGAACAGCTCATTACTGCTCTGCCCGAGGTGATGCGTGTACTAACCTCTCCCGTCGATACGGGTGCGGTGACGCTTTGCATTCCGCAGGATGTACAGGCTGAAGCTTTCGATTTTCCCGAGGCACTCTTCGGAAAAAGGGTCTGGCACATTGCCCGGACAAGAGCTGATGCCGACGCATTGAAACGAGCTGCCGCATTGATCAGGTCGGCTCAAAAGCCGGTGATCATTGCCGGAGGAGGCGTCATTTACAGCGAGGCGGAAAAGGAGTTGCTGTCCTTTGTGAGCCGGACCGGAATTCCTGTTGCCGAAACATTTGCAGGCAAAGGTTCGCTTCCCTATGATGATCCGCGCAATCTGGGGGCAGTCGGTGCCACCGGTACGGAAGGCGCAAATGTAATCAGCTCGGAAGCGGATGTGGTGATCGGCATAGGAACCCGTTACAGCGATTTCACTACCGCCTCGAAAACGGCATTTCAGAACCCCGGCGTCCGTTTTATCAACATCAATATTACGGAATTCGATGCCTGCAAACACAGCGGACTCGCCTTGACAGGCGATGCCAAAGTGACTATTCAGGAACTCAACCAACTGCTGGCCGGTTATCAGGTTGACAAAGCTTACCGGGAGAAAACGGCTGCGTTCAATAAAAGCTGGGATGAGAAAGTTACTGCGGCATACCTTCCCGATACGGAAGGCTTACCGAGTCAGGCCGAGGTTGTCGGCGCCGTGAACAATTTTTCAGCTCCCGATGATGTCCTTCTTTGTGCTGCCGGCAGTCTGCCCGGCGACCTGCACAAGCTGTGGCGGACCCGCAGCAGCAAGGGATTTCATCTTGAGTACGGCTATTCATGCATGGGCTATGAAATTCCCGGCGGCATTGGAGCTAAAATTGCCGCCCCTGAGAAAGAAATTTATGTCATGATAGGCGATGGAACCTACCTGATGATGCCCTCCGAAATTGTCACTTCCATTCAGGAGGGGATTAAGTTGACGATTATTCTGATCGACAATCACGGTTTTGCGAGTATAGGGGGGCTCTCCGGATCAATCGGAAGCCAGGGCTTTGGGACGCGGTATGTGTATCGTGATCCGGAAAGCGGCCAGTTGTCGGGAGAGGTGCTACCCGTCGATCTGGCTGCCAATGCAGCAAGCCTGGGCGCGTACGTCATCAAGGCTTCCAGCATCGCCGACCTGAACCAGGCATTGGAAAAGGCCAGATCGATGCCCGTGACAACTGTGATCTGTATTGAAACCGTACCTGAAAGGAAAATGAAAGGATACGGATATGCCTGGTGGGATGTTCCCGTTGCGGAAGTTTCGGACATGGATTCAGTGAACGAAGCACACGGGCAATACGTGGAAAATAAAAAGAAACAGAGGTACTTCTTATAACCGTTCGGATATGGAAATATTGAAAAATTATATCAGGGGTGGTTGGATTGAAAGCAGGGAAACCCAAACCATCGATGTCATCAATCCCGCGAACCAGGAGGTTCTTGGGAAAGTTCCCTATGGCCCGAAAAATGCACAGGACGTTGATCTTGCTGTCGTCGCTGCACACGAAGCCTTTGAAGAGTGGAGGACGGTTCCGGTCATCAAAAGGGTTCAGCCGCTTTATCAGTTGAAAAAACTGCTTGAAGAAAACATGGACGAACTGGGCCGTACCATTACACTGGAATGCGGGAAGACTTTTGCGGAATCGAAGGCCGAGATCCAGCGTGCCATTGAAAATGTGGAAGTGGCCTGCGGAACACCGATGCTGATGCAAAGTGAATTTTCCGAAAATATTGCCCCGGGGATCGATGAGTTTATGATCAGGCAGCCGCTTGGTGTGTGCGCTTGTATCGCGCCGTTTAATTTCCCGGGGATGATCCCTTTTTGGTTTCTTCCCTATGCCATTGCCTGCGGAAATACCTTCATTATGAAGCCTTCCGAGAAAGTTCCGCTGACCATGCAAAAGGTGATGGATCTGATCGATAGGCTCGATATTCCTAAAGGCATTATCAACCTGGTTCACGGAGGTAAGGAAGCAGTCGATGGCATTCTTTCGCATCCGCTGGTCAAGGCGGTCAGCTTTGTAGGCTCCACGGCTGTTGCCCGTTATATTTATGCCACTGGAACTGCGAACGGAAAACGGGTCCAGGCTCAGGGCGGCGCCAAAAATCCGGTAATCCTGCTGCCTGACGCCGATCTGGCGATGTCGGCCCGTATCGTTGCCGACAGTGTGTATGGCTGTGCCGGCCAGCGCTGCCTGGCAGCGTCCAATATTATTACCGTTGCCGACAACAAAGGCTCGCTGAAGGAGGCTCTTTACGAAGCTGCGAAATCGAAACAAACCGGATTTGGACTTGATGAAGGTGTGGAGATGGGCCCGGTGATCACCCGCGGCAGCAAAAAACGAGTCGAAGAATTGATCGGGAAAGCAGTAGGTGAAGGAGCCGGTCTGTTGCTCGACGGAAGAAACCCCCGGATCGGAGGTTATGAATCAGGTAATTTCATCAAACCAACTATTCTGGAGAACGTTGCCCTGGACGGAGAGGTTGTCAAGACGGAGATCTTCGGCCCTGTGATGAGCCTGATTTCCATGAATACGCTCGATGAAGCCATCGCCTTTGTCAACAAAAACCATTACGGCAACATGGCCTGCATTTTTACCCAAAGCGGATTATCGGCGCGGACGTTCCGGAACCTGGCCAATGCGGGGAACATCGGTATTAACATTGGTGTCGCTGCTCCGATGGCACAATTCCCTTTTAGCGGGTGGAACGACAGCTTCTTTGGCGACCTGCACGGACAAAGCAGGCACGCGATCGAATTTTTTACGCAAACCAAGATCGTTATTGAAAGGTGGCCCAGAGAATGGTCCCGTAAATTTTAAAAAAAATGCCATGATAAAAGTTGCGAATGCCCCCTGCTCATGGGGAGCCCTCGAATTTGGACTTGAAGGCGCGGTGAAAGGATACGATGTGGTTCTCAATGAAATGGTTGAAACCGGCTATCAGGGAACCGAGCTCGGTGACTGGGGATTTATGCCAACCGAGCCTGAAGCGCTTAAAAAGGTACTGGAAAAGAAGAATCTCTCCCTTCTGGGAGCTTTTGTACCCGTGGCCTTAGCGAATGAGGCGGCACATGCAGAAGGGGTTGAAAGGGCCCTTAAAACCGCCGGATTAATGTACCATGCAGGGTTTAAAGATGCCTTTATTGTTCTGGCCGATGAAAACGGTACCATTGAGCAAAGAGTGAATAACGCAGGTCGTATTCAGCCTGACATGGGACTGAATGAGCATCAGTGGCAGACGTTTGCCGGTGGAGCCGAAAAAGTTGCCCGGGCTGTTAAGGAAAAATTCGGGATGCGCACCGTCTTTCATCATCATTGCGGCGGCTATGTTGAAACGCCTGAAGAAACCGAACAGCTGATGAAACGGACTGATCCGGAATTGCTGGGGCTTTGCCTTGATATGGGACATTATGCCTTTGGCGGGGGAGATCCCGTGGACGCGTTAAAAAAGTACGAAAAACGGATCTGGCATGTTCATTTCAAAGATTTTGATCCTGCTGTAGGGAAAAAGGCTGCTGAATCGGTATGGGATTATTTCAAGGCGGTTGAGATGGGTGTTTTCTGCGAACTGGGAAAAGGAAATGTTGATTTTAAAACGATTACTTCCATCCTGAAACAGCGGGCTTATGATGGCTGGATTGTTGTGGAACAGGATATTATTCCCGGGATGGGAAAGCCGAAGGAAAGCGCTGCCTCCAACCGAAACTACATCAAAAGCCTCGGCTTATAAGTGTTTTATAAAAAAACCAATAAATGGATTGAAAAATGGAAAAGATCAACATCGGTATTGCCGGATTAGGCCGGATCGGGAAAATACACCTGAAAAATTTATCCCGGAACTTTCCTGAAGTGAACGTTTTAGGGGTTATGGATGTACTTGAAGAATCGGAGAAAATTGCCCGGGAATTCAATGTTCCTCATTTTGTCAAAACTTTCGATGAACTATTAGCCATCGAAGGATTGAATGCGGTTGCAATCTGTTCTCCGACCAATACACACGCAGCGTATGTTGAAAAAGCCGCCAGGGCAGGCATGAATATCTTTTGCGAAAAACCGCTTGATCTGTCGCTCGCCCGTCTGCTGGAGGTATTAAAAGTGGTTGAGGAAGCCGGAGTCCGGCTGATGCTGGGTTTTAACCGGCGCTTTGACCCTGAGTTTAAGCGGATCCGGGAGCTGGTCGCAGCAGGGGCTATCGGCGATCCGCAAATTGTCAAAATCACCAGCCGCGATCCCGGGCCACCGCCTGTATCGTATATCAAGGTTTCCGGTGGATTGTTCCTGGATATGACTATTCATGATTTTGATATGGCCCGTTATATATCGGGCAAGAAGGTGAAGGAAGTATTTGCCAAAGGCGCGGTCCTGGTTGACAAGGCTATCGGCGAAGCCGGCGATATTGACACTGCGCTCATAACCCTCGTCTTTGAGGACGATACGATGGCTGTGATCGACAACAGCCGGAAAGCGGTTTACGGGTACGATCAGCGTCTCGAAGTATTTGGCAACAAGGGAATGGTCCGCGCCGACAATAATTTTCCCAATACTCACGAGCTGTACACTGAAAAAGGTGTTTCAGGTGATTTGCCGCTTTATTTCTTTCTGGAGCGTTATGACGTGTCCTATAATCAGGAGATGAAGGAGTTTGTGGGAGCGCTTACATCCGGAAAGGAAATGCCCTGCGGGGGTGTTGACGGATTAATGTCACTGGCCATCGGACTTGCGGCCAAGAAGTCGCTTGAAACCAACAGACCGGTGAAACTCGGTGAGATCCTGTAAAACAGAAGCAGCAGAACGGCTGCAAAGGAATAGGAGATATTGTTTTGCAAGTGAAAACGCGATTTTCCATATTGGGCTGTCTGTGCGTTTTGCTGTGGGTTTCCTGTAGTGGGGAGTCAGCTCAGAAGCTTAACGGAGTCAGAATTGCCGTTATGGCAGACGTCCATTTTCAGAATGTTTACGGAGAATTTTCCGGAGGGAGTTTTAAAGGCGTTGAAAACCCGGGGAATGGGGAATATGCGACCATTCGGACAATGGAGGCACAACTTCATTCCACCCGGCTTTTCAATGAAAACTACTTTGCTTTTCTGGCAGCATTGGATGATGCAGTGAATCGTCACGTCAGGCTGATCATTTTGCCGGGCGACTTAACTGACGATGGTCAGCCGTTTAATGGATATGAACTGAAAACGGTGCTTGAAAATTATTCGGAAAAGTTTGGTATCACTTTTCTTGCTATCAACGGGAATCATGATGCCGGACGACCTTTTAAAATGGATGCGGGAAAAACAGATTACCTTGGAGCAGAGGGACGATCTCAGCCTGTCATGAGCCGTGACGGGATCTATGGCCTGAAGAAACCGGACGGGCTTCCTGTTTCCGTTTCTCCCGATATGCAGAGTATGGGATATCAGGAAATGGCAGAAGCGTTCGGTCCGTTTGGTCTGATGCCTCAAAAGGAGTACCTGTACTGGGAGACACCTTTTTCTGATTATGATGTTGCCGGATACAGCTACTCGGAGGCCTCCAGTGCGTCATCCCTGAAAAGCCGCCAATATCTCATCGGCCCTGACAGTCTTTCGCTTCCTGATGTCAGCTACCTGGTGGAACCGGTCGAAGGGTTATGGGTATTGGCGATCGATGCTAATGTGTATGTCCCGAAAGAGAACGCGAAATCAGATCCTGCCAATCCTGCAAATTACAGCAGTCCCGGCGACGGGTATAATCTGGTGCTGAAACACAAAAAATATCTGATCGACTGGGTTAGAAGCGTGAGTGAGCGGGCAGCAAAACTGAATAAAACACTTTTTGTTTTCAGTCATTATCCCATGGTGGATTTTTATGATGAGGCAGCGGGAAAACTGAAAAACGTCTTCGGAGGCAAAACACCTTCAGGTCGCCTGCCTGAAGAGGAGGTCGCCCGGGCTTTCGCTGATGCCGGAGTTAAAGTCCACTTCGGAGGCCATCTGCACATGAATGATACCGGGATCAGAAAAACAGCGAAGGGAAATACGCTGGTCAATATCCAGGTTCCTTCCTTATCGGCCTATATTCCGGCCTACAAGTTGCTAACCATTTATGACGGGAAACTGGATGCGGAGACTGTTGTGATGGACTCCGTTCCCCGGTTTAATGAGCTTTTCCCACTCTATGAAATGGAATATGAATATCTGAAGAAGACCAGACAAAAAGACATTTGGGACAGAACTATTTTATCTGCAAAAGATTATCGGGATTATGCCGGCTGGCATTTGAGAGAGCTTGTCCGGCTCCGGTTTTTGCCAAACGAATGGCCCGATAGCCTCGCCTGCTTTTTAACCGGCATGTCTGGGACGGATTTACTGACGATGGCTTGCAAAAGTTCTTCTTTGGATAAAGATGAAACATCGCGGAAGGCAGCGGCTCTGGCCCGGGACAGGGGTATTGGTTTAAGCGAATTTGCAACCTGGAACGGTCTGGATCTGATTGTTGATTTTTACCGGATCAGCCTTGCGGACAGGCTGGCTCTCGGTGATATCGGTGACAGAAGGATTGGTCAATATGAGCTGATCATTGAACAGTTTAAGCGGCAGAACGACGAAGGCGATCCTTTATACAGGCAAATCAAGGCCTTTGCTGAAAGTTTTCAGCTTCTTTTGAACGGTGATCCCGCAGACTGTTTCACCGTTGATATTAAAAACGGGGGAATTGTCAATGATTCACCGGTTCCCGCTTTTCCTAAATCTCAATAAGATAGATCACGCCTAAAATGTATTGACTCAGGTTGGGCATTTTCGCCAGTAAGCCGTACAATTCTATTTGGCTGGACGGGGTCAAAGGGTAAGCAGCCGACAAATTATAACGAACTTCGTCCAGCCTTTTCGATGGCGTTTTTTGATTGAGCAGGAGAAAGGTTTCCACACCAATCAGAGGAGTAATTTTGCAGGAAGGGATCTGATAACTTATTTTTGCTCTGTTTCTCCAGTACCAGAGCGTCTTTTGAGATTCTGTCTTGTTTCGCGGGTAGCTTGTAAGTTGTAACCGTTCCCTGAGCGAGAACTTAAAATTGGAGATTTTTCCGTTGGCCGTTGCAGTCGTGTAAAAGCGGTGCCTTATTTCATAATGATCGGTTTTGTTTTTGTTCATCATCAGGTAACCCGCACCGAAATTGAGGAACGGCGTCAGCTTCCGGGTTCCGTCGGCGCCAATACTGAACCGGTCGATCGACTGATTATTATTGTTTGTATAAAACTCACTGCACACAGCAAGCCTGTAGGGTCCAAATTTTTTATAGGATTCAGCGTCCAGCCAGATTCCGAAATCTTCACTTTGAGCAAAGGTATTTTTCCCGACGATTAATGTAAAACACAACAAAGCAGTGCCAAGCGCTATCCTCATTTCAACTTTTTATAACATTTAAATTGCAGAAAGGCTTAGCCTCTCTGCAATTCACGCAAATTTAGGAAAAATTCCGGGCTGAACAAGTGTCTGATTAGTCTGAGTCCTGTTATCTGTTAATCATAAGCCCCCATCACGTTTTGATCGTAGTCGATCGCAGAACCGGTAATCACACCGCTGCTGTCGCTTAACAGGTAAACGGCCAGACCTGCGAGTTCGGCAGGTTTAATAAGCTTGCCCATAGGCTGACGGGCTTCGGCCAGTTCCAGCCAGTTATCGGGAGCCTGATGGAATTTTTTTTGGATGGAGGATTCACCGGTTGTGTCCATCCATCCCGGGAGGATGGCATTCACCCGTATCCGGTTAAATCGTTGTGAATGGGCGACATTCTTAGTAAGCGTCAGCAATGCCCCCTTTGATGCACAGTATGGGGTAATAAACGGCTGCCCGCCATGTGCACTCATGGTGACAATGTTAACTACTGATCCGGCAATTTTTTCTTTTTGCCAGAACCGGATCATGGCCTGCATGGTCAGAAAAGGGGCCCGGGCATTGATGGCCATGTGTTCATCCCACAGTTCGACAGTGGAATTTTCAATTGTGCCTCTTGTCGTAATACCTGCTGCATTGACCAGGCCATCTATTCTTCTGAAATAGTCCAGGGCCTGGTTAACGAGCGAAGTAATTTCTTCCGGTTTTTTCAGATCAGCGGCAATGAAAATGGCGTCTGCCCCAAGTCTTTTGATCTCACGTATAATTTCTGCGGGATCATCCGGGTTGATCAACAGCCCCGTAAGGATAATGCCTTTGGCTCCTTCAGAGGCGCACCGCAACGCAATGGTCGCACCTAAGCTTCCGTTGACGCTGCTTCCTGTGATTAATGCAATTTTGTCTTTGTAAATCATAAGTCAATAAATTAGATATTGTATTCAGTCTTTTATAAATCAGGATTGTATGGATAATTTTTACAGAATTTATCCGGACCATGGAACAATAGCGTAAGGCACTCATGTCTATGCAAAGCGCCCGAGGGAGATGTAAATACTTAAAGTGATCAAGGCAATCACAACTGCAGCAAGTTTTGCATATTTCCATTCCGTGAGGTCGACCACATGAGCGTTTTCTATCCGGAAAACTTTTTTTACAGGGTAGAATTTAGAGACGATCGTCATTGTGATCATCATCAGTAAAAACATGATACCCCATACGTGTACAAAGTGAACCCCGATATCGGCAACAAAGGTTGTTATAAAGTAAAATGTCAGTCCCACTGCCAGCGATGCGTTCGCACCCTGGGCAGAGATCTTTTTAAAGAAAAACCCGGCAATGATAACGGCTCCAAAGGGTATATAGAAAAAACCGTTCAGCGTCTGCATCAACTGGTACAAACCCTGCGGGGCATTTCCCATTAGCGGAGCTGTTAGAATGGCAAAGACAGAGAGGATTGTCGAACAAATCCTGCCTGTGCTGACCATCTGTTTTTCAGTAGCATCCCTGTTGATATATACCTTATAGATATCGACCGTATAAATCGTCGCAGCACTGGTAATTACACTGTTAAACGTGCTTAAAATAGCACCCATAACCACCGCCGCTAAAAATCCGACCAGGTAAGACGGCAATACTTTCTTTACCAGTGCAGGATAAATGGTGTCCTGGGCTCCGTATAATGAATCGCCGAAATAGTAGAAGCCGATGATACCCGGTATCGCAATGACCAGTGGCACCAGAATTTTAAAAACCCCGGTGAGAAACAGGCCTTTTTGTGCGGTTGCCAGGTCCCTGGCGCCAAGTGCCCTCTGAATGATGGTTTGATGCATGCTCCAGAAGTAGATCTGACAAATGGCCAACCCGGTAAAAAGCGTGCTGAAGGGCAAAACAGAATCCTTACTTCCAATGACATTGAATTTCTCGGGTGCCTTTTTATAAACTTCTCCAATCCCTGTGAGGATATTGCCGTCACCAATATCAAGAAGCGCTAAAACAGGGATAAGCAGTCCGCCGATCAATAAGCCGGAACCGTTAATGATGTCGGAGACCGAGACGGCTTTTAGTCCCCCGAGAATACTGTATGAAGCACCGATCATACCCGTTACGATGACGGTGAGCCAAATGCCCTGTTCCATCGTGAGCCCTAAGGTTTCCGATATATTGAATATATTTTCAAAATGTACGGCGCCGGTATAAAGTACGATAGGCAGCAGGGTTAATATAAATGACAAGATCATTAGAAACGCGACTATGGTCCTGGTAGAACGGGCGAACCGCAGTTCCAGAAATTTAGGGATTGTGGTAAGCCCCATTTTAAGATATTTAGGGACAAAGTAGATAGCTCCCAGAATTAAACCAAATGTAGCGGTTACTTCCCAACTGATGATGATCAGACCGTTTTTGTAAGATGATCCGTTCATTCCCACCAAATGCTCGGTGGAGATATTTGTAAGTAACATGGAACTTGCAATGACCATTGCACTGAGGCTTCTGCCGCCAAGAAAATAGCCGTCGGATGAATGAAGATTCTGATTCTTTAGCCTCCACCAGGTATAAATGGCCACAAAGGCTGTAAATGAGAGGAATGAGATAAATGTCCACATAACTGGTACTATTTTTTCTCTTCAAATGAATCCGGATAAGTCACGAAAAATTTGCGTTCATAGTCACCGGTTCGGGTCCAGATATCCTTGTCCCGGTCACATTCATAAAGCTTCAAAACCCACGTATCAAACCTTCGGGTGTTTTCATACAGTTCGACCACCCTTGCACCCCGACCGATCTTTCCGTAACACTGCCTCCCCGTGACATTTCCGTAAGCCAGGCAGATGTTGTGTAAAACGCCGATATAATTGTTGTTGTGGTCATGTCCAACAAATATTCCCATCACGTCTTTTGATTCGAGCATGACGGTGTATAGCCCCGAATTCAGATCAGGAGAGCAAACCGTTTCCTCCTGAATTCCGACAGTGGTTTTTTTCCCGATGATTTCTTTATATTCCGGCAAGGGGATGTGAAAGAATGCCAGGGCCGGATACGGCTTTCCCCCGTTCTGCATGGTAAAGGCCCTGCTTTGTTCCCTATACCAGTTAATCTGGGCGGGTGTGACCCATTCATAGCTTCCTAAATCTCCCTTTGGTTTAAAACCCGAATGAGAATCAAGGAAGTAAAGCAAGGCGGCCGTGTTATTTGATTTTGAAGACTGTATTTTCAGGACATAATTGCCATTTCCGGAAAGGTTTTCCGGCCCGTTCGCAGTGAGGTTATAAGGCAAATTCTCAATCGTTTCCATGATCTGCTTTCCGTTCAGTTCGTATTCAATGTCATGATTGCCAAGAGAGACGGCCCATGGAACTTTGGCATTGATCAGAACCTGAGCCAGCGCTAGCCAGGCCTTGACTGTATTTTTTGAACAGACTACATCGCCTGTCAAAACCACCAGGTCAGGTTTTTCTTTTTCGATTACCGTTTTCATTAATACCAAAGCGCTGTCGGACCGGAATGAATCATACTGAAAATGGATGTCCGTAAACTGGACGATTTTAAACTTTCCGTTCGCATTGAAACGCAGCTCCTTGTTTGACTGATCAACGCCTGCCCATGCGGACATCATCATCATCAGGGCCGCTAAAAAAGCAATTACTTTTTTCATCCGTTAATTTATTTTTGATGGTCGTATGGAACTCCCATGTTGCTGAAAAATTATTGTCTTAATTATTTACTCGTTACCGGCAACCAGTCGTCGAAATCTGAATCGATCTGGAATTCAGTCAGCCCGCAGGCTTTCAGGAAGTCAATATCCCGTTTTGCTCCTCTTCCCGGGTTTTCGTCACGATAATGACCGAAATTGACCGATGGAACTACAGTTATTGAAGCCTTCTGACACATTTTGATTAGGGAGGAGTTTAATCTGGTCCCTGCATCAAAAAGAAAATAATGACAGGCTACGTCTTCTCCTTTTTCAAATCTCTCTCGGAGCGCGTTCATCTCATCGATACGTACCCCGAACTTCGCTTTCCCCCAAAAATAAGTTCTGGAGGGTTTGTCAATAAAGTACGCATCTTTCAGAAAACCGTATTTTTCCATTACTTTGCCAAGCTTTTGATAAAATTCCGCAGGGGAATCCCTTTTAACATCGATCATGAATCGGATCTTTCCTGAGCACATTTTAGCCAGTTCTTCCAATGAAAGCGGATGATAATCTTTCCCATTGGCGGGCCGCAGCTTTTGCACTTCATCCCAGGTCATGTCGCTGATCAGGCGTGAATTGTTGAAGAAACGGGAGAAAGTAGGGTCGTGGTTAACAATTAAAACCCCGTCCTTCGTATCCTGTACATCTACTTCGAGCATATCATATCCCTGGTTGATTGCCGCCTGGATGGAGGCCGGGTCAAATTCATTGTAATTTCCTTCCACAATCCCGCCGCGATGCGCGATTAATCTGTATCCCTTATAGGTTCCTTTATTTTTTACCATGTTTGCAAAAACGTCCGGGCAGTCCAGATTAATCAGGTCTATATCGTGTGACAGCGCCATCCTGTAGGCTTCCCAGTCATTTCCGGGGATCCAGGGCATCACTTTCATCTCTTTTTTATGGCAGGCAAGGACGAATTCATCTGACAGGTCATTGGCTGAACATTCGATGATCTGGGGATTGTATTTTGTTTTTAGCGAATCAAGAGCTTCTATCGTAGACGCATTGATCTTCATCGCCAGTTTCGGATATAATTCCCGGAATTTTTGGGTTTGTTGCCAATCAGAAAACCAGAAAAAACAATCGTTTTCAATTCCCAACTCATAGATCCTGGTAACGAACTCTTCGATGTTGGCATCTTTCATGTCGAAATAAACTTTGGCCTTCCCTTTAATCCACTGAAGGTATTCGAACATGCGGGGAACTTTTTCTCCTGCAAATTCGTGAGCGAACCAGGCTCCCGCATCGAGTGTATCGATCACATCTGAAGAGGTTTCAGAAAAAAGACCACTGCCGTTGGTTGTCCGGTCAAGCGTGTTATCATGGAAGTTATAATAAATTCCGTCTTTGCTTCTTCTGACATCTACCTCCACATACGTTGCCCCCGCTTCAATGGCTTTTTTTGCAGAGGCATAGGTATTCTCCGGTGCCAACCGGTTTGCGCCCCGGTGGTTGACAATCCGGATAGTTGCATCGCTGCTTCCCGTTTGTTTGTCCGGCAAACAAGCTGTCAATAAAATGCCCAGGATAGAAATCCAGATAACATAAGGTTTAAATTTTTTCATAACTATAAAGCGTTAACGTCGTATTTTGGCCCGACATGAATGGATTTAAATTTTTGCCCGCGAGCATTTCCTGGTATCCGGACATCGCCCCGGGTTTCTTAATTTGAAGGAGTTTTGAGCTCCTGGTAATAAGCGGAAGGATAGCCGCCTCCCATGTTGTGTGCGAGCTATAACCTGTAATCCCTGTTCCCGATTGCCGTCGAGATAGGCAATTGAAAGATGAATCCGGGTGGAAGATCGTTGAAAATCGGTGGCGATGTCCGGCCACGGGGTTTTTGTGCTTCACTGTTCCGGTCATTCCATCCAGGATCGTCAAAAAAACAGAATCGCTCATCTGAATGCGGGTAATCACATCGGATTTCCCGTCATTGTCCATGTCCCAGACATTGAACGGAGCATTATTGGCGCTTCCGTAACAATGATCGTGATAACAAATATCTTTTCGCCACAAGGAACGCCCGTACGATGAGAATGCTTCCATCTGAACAGGAACTCCCGGATCTTGCGTCATTTGTCCGTTAGCCCAGCGTAATGGGGGCAGATAGCCGGTTGCATTGGTGAATCTTTTATATTTGGCATTGGTGACCGGGTGGTCGAGTATTTCAAAATCTTCCACTCTGGCTTCCGTGTGAGCAGAATCAGTAACTATGTCGCCGCTTCCAAAGATTCCTCCTTTCACAGATACAAAGCCACTTAAAAGACCGTTTTGGGGATAGTAAGTCAATATTGAACCAGCCAAAAAGCAAGAAAAGATAAGTTTTTTGAGAGTTTCCATAAGTTTCGACGTTGGTGAAAGTTGGGAGAAACAGTATATCGGGAGGGATGCAAAGAGCGTGTTAAGCCGGGCTCAAAAGATCAGGCCCGGTTTAACATGCAATCACATTTTAATAGCTCGGATTTTGAACTAAGAGCTTATTGAGGTTTAATGCATCCTGAGGAATCGGCATAATCCGTTTATTGATGTCTGTTTCGGTTTTAACCCCCCAGGGAATTTCATATTTCCCAAACCTGATCAGGTCATTTCTTCTCCAACCCTCATAGACCAGTTCTCTTGCCCGTTCGTCCAGGAGTTCATCGAGATCCAGCGTCGTGTAAAGTTGCGCTTTTGAGCGGGCGCGGACCTGATTGGCAAGTGAAACTGCGGTATGTCCCATTGTTGCATTGGCGCCTCTTAGCAATGCTTCCGCTTTCATCAAAAGAACATCGGCATACCTGAAGATCGGCAGGTCGTTGTTCTGGTCGCGTGTAATCGACGTTTGATCGGGGTAAAACTTGTTAAGGCGATACCCTACCGCTTTTCCTAACTGGTCGTTTCCTGTTTCAAATGTTTCCAGATCACGGAATTCAATTTCAGGGGTTAACTCGAGGTGATAGGACACGGGAGCATTTGGCTCCGGCCCGTTGTACCTGCTGTCCAACCCGCTGTTTGTCGTTTTGATGATGACAGGGGTTGTCCCATCTAATGCATATTGTTTACCGGTAAGCCACACTTTTTTTCTCACATCGTTATCTCCCCATTTGGTAAATTTAGCGTAATACTCCGGCCAGGCTTTCACACATCCGCTTGGGCCGAAAGGTAAATTCCATACATAACGATGGGCAGGATTCAGCCAGTAACGGGCCGGGATATGTTCTTTCATATATACTCCATCGCAGGGAATTGCAAAAAGGATATCCTTAAACTGTGGTCCGTTGTCGGGATAGAACTCTTTCAGGTAATCGGCATCCAGCGCAATAGTCGCGTTCGTTTGAGCTTCGGTGATAATGGCGTCACAGGCGGCGACTGCATCGTTCCATCTTCCCGCTTGTCCGGTATACACGGCCCAGTTCATATACAACTTGGCCAACAGTGCATTGGCCATCCATTTTGTAGGCCTGGGATAGGTGTCAATGCCGGTCTTCCCTGACAAATCGGGTAGGGCCGCCACGACTTCATCTTCAATAAACTGGCACACGTCAGTCCGTGAGTCACGTGCTTTCGCATCGGCGCCATATTGCGCGTAAATGGGCACACCTCCCCACATATCCTGAATGATGAAGTAAAAAAATGCCCTCATCACTCTCATTTCGGCGATACTCATTTTTTTTGCATCGGAATCTTCCGCACCTTCCAGTAACGAAAGGACGCTGTTTATTTTACTGATCCCATTGAACCATGCGGTCCACGATTCCCGGAGAAACCGCTGGTCGGCGTTTGGCCGGTGGAGGTGCCATCTCTGGTATCTTCCGTCATCGTACCAGTTTCCTCCGTTGGCTGTCAGAACAGCGCAATCGCCGGAAAGCTCCTGAATGAGGATTTGGTTAATGGTATAATATTTAAAGTGAAGATAATAATACACCGCGCCGGTAACAGAAATAAAGTCTTCCTCCGTTTTTGGAAACGTGGCAGGAGTCAGTTCAGATATCACCGGAACATCAAGGTCCGTACATCCAATTAACATCGATAAAGATAAAGCAATGGAATAAACAAAGCTTTTGAAGGTATATTTTTTCATATCTGTTGCGTTTTTATAAGTTAAAGGTCAGCACGCACTCCAAAAATAAATGAGCGGGTTTTCGGATAGAAATTCCGGTCATCAATCCCGGGATAAAGTCCTCCCATGTTTATTTCAGGATCTATTCCTTTGTATTTTGTAAGTAGAAAGGCGTTGTTTACCGTGGTGTAAACGGTGAGTCTTTTAAGAAACGGAGAAGAGATTTTCGGAGAATACGATAGCGTAATGTTATCCAGCCGGATATAATCTCCCTTTTCAAGATACCGGGTCGAAGTATAATTGGCCCTGGTATTGTTGACCGGTTCATTGATCGCCTCTTTTGAGAGGTTATACCTGGTTACTTCCGAAGGATAGTTCAAATCGGCGCGGGTCGTGTTCAGGATGTGATTTCCGGTTACACCGCGCAACAGAAAATCGAGCGTGAAACTTTTATAGGTAATGATATTGCTCCATCCCCCTGTTGCTTTTGGCTGTGCATTTTCTTTCGTCATTTTACGGTCGAGACTTGAGGGATTAATGGACAGCGACCCATCTGCCAATACAAACTGCGAGATTCCCGATTCATTCTCTCCTGCGTATTCCCATAGGCAGAACTGCCCCATAGGGTAGCCTTCCTGTATGCGGTGGGAATAATTGCCCGACTGTCCATGTTGCCCGACCCCATGGATGTCAATATACTCCCTCTGAAAAATATCATTCGATAAGGATGTCACTTCATTGTCGTTGAACGACATAATCAACGATGAATTCCATGTGAAATGATTGGTTTGAACAGGTATGACGTCCAAAGAAAATTCCCATCCTTTATTGTTCATTTCACCAACGTTGGCATTTATCCAGTTTACATAGTACTTTTCTGCGGGTACAGTGTATTGCCAGATCATTCCTTCCGTGGTTTTCTTATAATATTCCGCAGTTCCGCTTATTCTTCCGTCGAGAACCGCAAAATCCAGCCCTATGTTCAGCATATGGGTCCTTTCCCACGCCAGATCCGGATTTGCATTCTGAACAGGCGTGATTCCGGTTATCCATTCACCTTTTTTATAGAAAGAACCACCGTTTCCCCACCTGACCAAACTGGAAAGGGGGTCGAAGCCTGCTGAATTTCCGCTTGTGCCGTAGCCGGCGCGTACTTTCAGGTTATCGAAAATATTCAGCTTCTTAATAAATGATTCTTCCATCAGCCTCCATCCCACCGATGCCGAGGGGAAAGTTCCCCACCGTACATTTTCCCCGAAAGCAGACGAGCCGTCACGCCTTATGGTTGCCTGAAGAAGATATTTGTCCATCAGATCATAGTTCAGACGCGCATATCCGGAAATCATACGTATCGTGGAGATGGTCGTTGTCCCGTATTCCGGAATATTACCGCTTCCCAGACTCAGATTATAATAGAGCACATCGTCCGATACAAAGTCGAAATTTGTACTCTGGAACCCGTCTCCCGAGACATCTTCCTGCCATGAATATCCGGCGAGCAGGCTGATGTTCTGATTGTTGATCTTTTTCTTGTATGTCAGATAAGTCTCCAACGCTTTACTTTGGTTCTCATAGGCATTGCGCCGGGCATAACCATTGCTGCCCTGATCGATCCTGGAATACTTTGAATAATAGACAGAACTTATGCTTTGTCCGTTATTGCCGGAAACGTTCAAGGTGTAATCCAGACCTTCCATAAGATGAAGATCGGCCCGGATGTTTCCAAAAATCGATTTCTCCTTTGTTTGGTACTCATGCTGTTTGATTAAAGCGACAGGATTGTATGGAGCAGTGGATTCCCTTTCGGCATATGTGCCGTCGTCATTATAAACGGCATAGGTAGGCTGGAACATCAGCATATTCCTCAAAACCGCTTCCAGATCAATAAGCCTGTCCGATTTGTCGATTTTCCCGCCGATCTGGAACTGCAGTTTCAGTTTGTCATTGAAGCCGTATTGCTCAATGCTTCCTCTCATATTGATCCGGTCAAAACTTGTCCCCATGATAATCCCGTCATTCTTATAATATTCGACGCTGGAGATGTAGGTTGTTTTATCGGTCCCGCCGCTGACAGACAGGTTGTTTTTATGCGATATTCCTACGCGGGTCAATTCATCCTGCCAGTCGGTACTAACTCCCATATCGTCTTCCGGATTCAAAGCCAGTCCGTTATCAGATAAATATTTGCGGTATTCTGAGGCAGACATCATATCAATGCTGTTGGAAACTTTTTCCACCGCCACATATGAATTGTATGAAATAAGCTGCTTCCCTGATTTTCCTTGTTTGGTCGTAATAATGATCACTCCGTTGGCGGCTCGTGAACCGTAAATAGCCGTTGCGGAAGCGTCTTTGAGAACATCAATTGAAACAATATCGTCTATTGCCGGCATAAGGGCGTTGGGCATTCCGTCAACAACATAGAAAGGTGTTCCTGATAAGGTCAAAGAGGATACTCCTCTCAGGGTGATGGAAGCGCTTCCGTAAGGACTGCCGTCCTTGGTAATGTTTAATCCTGGAACTTTCCCTTGTAAGGCAAGGACCGGATCGCGGATCACACCTTTATTCAATTCTTCAGATGAAACCGTAGTGATCGAACTGGTAAGGTCCTTCCTTTTTACCGATCCGTAACCGATTGCCACGACTTCTTCGAGCCCGATGGTTTCCTCTTTCATCACCACGTCGATAACCTTACGGCCCAAAACCTCAATTTCCATGGTTCTCATGCCGATAAACGAGAACACAAGAATTGCGTTGGCCGGAATGTTCGTTACAGTATAATTCCCGTTAACATCAGTTACAGATCCATTGTTTGTACCCTTTTCAATTATAGTCACACCGGGCAAAGCTTGCCGGTATTCATTGACTACTTTGCCCGTAACTCTTTGCTGTTGCATGGTAGCCGGTTTATCAGAACTGCTTGACAAAAGAATTTGCCGGTCAATGATCTTAAATTGAATATCGGTTTCTTTAAAGATACCGGACAGAATTTCTTCAATGGTATTCCCATTGATGTTGGCGCTTACTTTACGCCCGACATCGATTCTGGAATCACTGTACAGAAATCTGAACTCAGTTTGTTCTTCCAGTTGAGTCAATATTTCTTTAATCGAAATATTATTTACATTCAAATTTAGCCGTGTATTCTGGGAATACGTGATTGCAGATACGTGAACTACGGCAACAAGCATGATCAGTGTCAGTACTTTCATCATTTTTAAAATTTTGCCCAACGGCGCAACGGTTTTTTTCTTTTGGAAAAAGATTTTAAATTTTTTCATAATTTTGTTTTTGGTTTTAATACGAATTACCAATTATTTGGTAAACTGAACCCCAGCAGGAACATGCGCCCACATGTTCCTGCATCTTAATATCAGGGTTTAAAGTTTGCTTCGCAGGTTTTGCTCGCGTTCTGTAGTGCCCAAACAAGTTTGGCACTGTTCTCTCTTAATCTCAAAATTCACTTCATAGGGGATTTTTTAACGTTCAGAATATTTCAGGAGGACATTTTCACCGTTTATCTCATAGCTGAGCGGCGTTACATAGTTCATAAGTCCCAACATCTCCCTCAGACTTTCAGTCTTTATGGTCAATGTATATCTTAGTCGTTTTACCCGTTCAAAATCATCTACGGTTATTCTGATTCCATACCAGTGTTCCATCCGTACAATCAGATCCTCCAGTGTTTCATTACTGATCTTAAGAATATGATCCTTCCAATTTAGATAAAGATCCGGGTTCACGTTTGAGATCTCAACGCGCTTTCCCTTATTCAGGGAAAACCGTTGACCGGGTTCCAGTTTTATCGTTTTATGATTTTCCAGGCATATGTTGATTATTCCTTCCTTTAAAATTGTTTCACTGGCGGTCATATCGTCGTATGCCCTTACATTGAACTGAGTACCGTATACTTTTACGGTAAAGTTTTTAGTTTCCACAAGGAAAGGAGTTGCCCTGTTTTTTTTGACATCGAAAAATGCTTCACCCGTCAGATATACTCTCCTCACCAGGTTGCCATTGGACTCATACGAAAGAGTTGATCCTGAATTGAGCCAAATAGCAGTACCATCATTCAGAACGATTTTACCTTTTTCTCCGTCAGGGACTATATGCCGGACCATCTGCGAGCTTTCACCCGTATGAAGACCCAGATATAAATATGTCCCGACCATGAGAAGAGGTAATAGGAATACGGCTGCAGCCTTGCTCCACCAAAGCGATCGTTTCTTTTGCCTTGTTTTCCCGGAAAGATATTCTTTTAAGAAGTTCAGTGAGGCGATATAATCTTCTTTTGAACAAGCTTTTTCCTCGACAATCAATGCTTCGACAATTTGATAAGCTAGGTTCACGGTTTCCCGTTTATGAGGGAAATTTTCCATCAGGCTTTTCCAAAAGGCCGCGGTTATCTCATTATTGGAAGTCACCCAGTCTCGAAAATCAGCATCCTGAATAAAATCTTCAGCTGTATAATCTGCATATTTATTTTCTGCATTCATCTTGTGATTGATCCCGTTTTTGTCAGTAATGATATTTATGCTGTTTTTATACTAAGTCGGGAATATGTTTTAAAACATTAAGATGATCCTTTTTTATCTGTATGGATGAGTTCAGCCCCATACACTTCACCTGCATTGATCCTACCTATATTTCCGTTCTCTGCGAGAATAACGGCATCTCCAATCTCAGAAACAAGGATATTATTTAATTGAAGCGTTCCAATTTCACTGTTTTTATGGTGTAACAGGCTGTTTATCCCTTTCGCGCAGATATTATTCATAAACAGGGTATTGATCTTTGCAGTGTGGCAGGTTTCAATCAGGCAGCCTTTGGTTCCTTCCTCTGAGGCCGCCCTTATAATCTCTGTATTTCGAACAATCATTTGATCCACATTGGCAACAACCTTAATAAAACTTGCATCAGAGGCCTGATTGCCTGACTCGTAAATATGAAGACCGTCGATAACCAAAGAACTGATATGTGTATTCAGCGGATCATGATGCTTATCGGGTGTCGGCCAGCCTACCTCAAGGACTGATCGGGTATCGGATGGATTATGGTGGTGAATATTCCTGAATATCATACTCTCAATCTTTCCTCCAAGTCGAAAGAGGAAGGGTGTTGTGTACGTATAATTGGGTTTGGTCTGACGCAGGTCGACTGTATCGATGATAATACTCCCATAATTCCCTCCTTTACCTTTAAACCATGGATCGATATAGAACCCGAAACTCCTGTAAGTTCCGGTAATGTTTTTAATGATCACCCGATCCAGCCTTCCATCATCACGTGACAAAAGCCGGATACCCTGATCGGCATTATTCAGGAATACGCCGTCAATTAAAACATCCGTGATACAGGACTTACCATCGTGTTCGTCGGGCGCGAGAGCAATAAAATCGTCACCTGAGCTTCCCTGGATATTTCGCATGGTCAGAAATTGTCCCGGCCCAAAAAAATGAATGCCGTCCTGATTTTGAGCGTCCATATGACCGGGCAGATCAATTGAAATGTTTTCCATGTTCACACGGAACCAATTTGCCACTAGCATCGCAAAAGTACGTTGATCGCGAATGGTCACATCACGCATGGTAAAGTTTTCAACTCCGTAGAATTCCATTGCAATGACCCATTTTTCCTGTCCTTCCCGGGTAAGGTGATGAACCTGTTCCTTGCAATTCTGATTATAGGTACCTCCCAAAAGCATGATATTCTTGTCTTTTCGCTCTCCCGACAGATTCAGATTGGCATTTTGGATCACAGAACGGTTAGATTGAGCTGCAAGGAAGAAGCCACATGACGGATTCAGGCATTCAATCGTCGTATTGGAATGGATGTTGATCCCTCTGATCAGTGAAGCGCCATCCATAATGAAATGAAGATTTCCCGTCAGCAGCACCAGATCTAAAACAGACTGAATGATTTCTGTATCATCCGTTCCGCCTCCTGTCAACACATTACTATCCAGTCTTAATCCGGCATCGCTTGCATAAATAACATGGGTGTTGCCCGGATAATACGGACATTTTTTGTCTGCTGGATGTTGAGCACTTGTATTTATCGGATTCCAGAAAACGCCGCAGGAAGCGGTGCCTGCCATCAATCCTATTAAATTTCGTCGTTTCATTGGATTGGTATTTATTAGTAATGGTGATCAGGCCAATTTTATACTACAAAAAGAAGATGCTCTAAAACACAAATCAGGATCTATTGCTGAAATGAGCCATGATTGCTATACTTTCAACACTTGAAATATCCGGGATTTCTCAAATTCAAAAGAAAGAGAATCATCTGTTTCTTTACTTTTCCCAGATCCTCTTTTAATTGTGCGATGGCCCTTGTAAGCAGGTTTCTCACGGTTTGTATTTTCACATCGAATAAATCTGCAATTTCCGTGTAGGACACATCGCGATAAAAGCGGAGGTATATGATTTCCTGCTGTCTGGGAGAAAGTTTCTTAACGGCGGATGTGATTCTGGTTTGAATATCTTCATCAATCTCTTTTTTGATGAGCTGGGCTTCGATCGAATCAAGCAGGTTAAATTCGACAGCATCGGGGAACCGGGATTGCCGCTTTGATTTTTGTGCTAATTGAAAGAGAATTTTGTTCCTTAAAGCTTTTAAAAGATAAATGCGGACATTGTCTGTTCTTGATAATTTCTTGCCCGAATTGATCAGCTCGACAAAAAGCTCCTGGATAAGATCTTTAATCAGGTTCCGGTCACTTGTAAACTTCAGGGCATAATAAAAAAGTGGAGAATAGTTATCTTCATAAATCAATTGCAGAGCTTTGCTGTTTCCTTCCCTGAAACTATCCCAGATAATCAGATCCTTGATGGTATTTGTCACAGTCTTCCGTTTAAACACCGAAAATAGAAATCCATTATTGAATTATAGTCAAAAATAGATTAAAATTCAATAACTATCTACAACGTCTTTGATAAAAGAATAATGGGAAAACAGTCGGACATTGATCGGATAAGCGATGTTGTCACAATTTTATTTGTTTGCTTGAAAAATTTCTTTACCGATTTGGCAGCCAGTCGTCGAAATCCGAATCGATCTGGAATTCAGTTACCCCGCAGGCTTTTAAGAATTCAATATCCCGTTGAGCGCCCCTCAGCGGATCCTCATTCGGATAATGCGTAAGGTTTATCGAGGGTACAACCGATATGGAATTTTGCTGACACCATTTTACCGCGCCCGAAGAGAGCCGATTACCGTTGTCAAAAAGATAATAATGACAGGCAACGTCTTCCCCGTTTACCAGTTTTTGCTGCATTTCGGGAATTTCGGACATCCGGAAGTTGAACTTCACTCTGTTGAAGAAATACTTTCTTGATTCCTGATCGATAAAGTAGGCTCCGTCCAGCAGGTTGTACTGCTCCATGACGGCACTCAGTTTCCTGTAGAACCCGGGAGAGGCCGGTGATTTTTTGATGTCGATCATCATGCCGACCTTTTCCGAACACATTTGAGCCACTTCTTCGAACAACAGCGGACGATATCCGCCTTTTTCGGCCTTCAGTGCCTCGACCTCTTTCCATGTCATTTCATCCACTCTTCCGGGATGGTTGAAAAACCGCTGGAAGGTTCCGTCATGGTTTACGATCAATACGCTGTCCTTTGTCATCCGCACGTCAATTTCAAGCATCGTATAACCCTGGTCGATTGCCGCTCTGATGGAGGCCGGGTCAAATTCATTGTATTTTCCTTCCACGATTCCGCCGCGGTGGGCGATCAGTTTGTATCCTTTAAAAATCCCATTGTTTTTGGTCATATTGGCAAAAACGTCCGGATTGTCGAGGTTAATCATATCAATGTCATACGACAGCGCCCTGCGGTAGGCTTCCCAGTCATTTCCGGAGACATAAGGCATCACTTTCATATTTCTGCTGTGGCAGGCCCGGATAAAGTTGTCTGATAAATTATCCACCGAACACTCGATGATCTGCGGATTGTACATGGTTTTTAACGGGTCGAGCGCCGCTGCGGAGGAAGCATTTACTTTTAAACCCAGTTCCGGGTATAATTCCCGGAATTTTTTTGTCCGCTCCCAGTCAGAGAACCAGAAGAAGCATTCTTTTTCCATTCCCAGTTCAATGATTTCAGGGACAAAGTCCTCCGGGTTGGTATTTTTCATATCGAAATAGATCTTTGCCTTTCCCTTGATCCATTTCAGGTACTCAAGAAGCCGCGGTACTTTCTCTCCGGCAAAAGCATGTTCGAACCAGCTGCCGGCATCGAGCGTGTCGATCACGGCCGATGCTGTTTCTGAAATCAGGCCTGAACCGTTGGTAGTCCGGTCGAGCATCTGATCGTGAAGGCTGTAAAAAACACCGTCCTTACTCCGGCACACATCTACTTCAACATAAGTTGCGCCCGATTCAATGGCTTTTGTTGCTGAAGCGTAGGTGTTTTCCGGAGCCAGCCGGTTTGCACCCCGGTGGCAGACCATCTGAATGCCTGTGGCGTTTCCTTGCCGATGTTCTGCGGAACAGGAAAAGAACACGGGAAGAATACATATTGAAAATAGCGAAATCTTGTTTAAGGTGTTCATTGTTTGTCTTTTTAATGTTTGTTGATCATTTCCAGTTGTAATTGGGCTCAGGTCCCGTCTCAAAAACCAGTTTTTCTCCGCTGACAATGTCTTTATAGCTGATGAACGGCATTCAATTATTTATTTTTACCACAGCGTTACACGGCATGAAAAGATAAAAACTACTCTACCAGAAACGGTTGCGTACACACGACCGAACCGCCGGCTCCGTGAATTTCGGCCCGCACATATTTCCTGTTTGCAGGCAGGTTTTCAAGCAAAAAAACGTCACCGTCACCGAATTTACTTCCGCCGGAAATCCAAGCGACCGACTGCTGTCCGGTACTTTCAACCCGGATCGTTCCCTTTTCCCGGTTTACCGTTATTGACCGGATCACAGGGGGCTGTGGGCCTTTGACTCCTTGCGGCGCATGGATCAGGTAGAAAGCCCCTTTTTCCATGGCTGACCGTACTTCCGCTTCATTTAAACCGGGTAGAAGAAAAACATTCCAGTTCTTGCCCAGGTCCCGTTTGGAATAAAAATCATCGTTGGCAAAGCCCCATACCGGACGTATCGGCGCAAGCGCCGTCTGTACCGAGTCCCAGGTCTGAAGGAGAGGGAGAAACCGTGCGTTCGAGTTAAAGATTTCAATG
>JBDKTZ010000045.1:0-17527 GCA_039679975.1 Prolixibacteraceae bacterium | reverse complement strand
GAACTCATGTAAACTATCAGAAATTCGACAAACAAATCGTGCTTTCGTCCGAGCCTGTCGTTTCAAACCAAACCCGAACGATTACAGGGAAAGTAACGGATCAGTCAGGGCAGCCATTGCCCGGAGTAACAGTTGTTCTAAAAGGAACAACAATTGGTACTATTACAAATACCGAAGGCAGATATACCATCTCCAATATTCCTGCTAATGCAAGCCTGGCATTTTCGTTTGTGGGAATGAGAGTTCAGGAAATTCCGGTTGCCGGAAAAGCAGAGATTAATGTTAAAATGGTTGAAGAAGCAATTGGTATTGAAGAAGTTGTCGCGATTGGTTATGGAACGCAAACGAAACGTGATATTTCAGGGTCTGTCGCGAACATATCGGAAAAGAATTTTAATAAAGGCATTAATACGACTGCCGTCGACCTTCTCAAGGGAAAAGTAGCCGGCCTTTCCATTACCCAAGGTAGCGGAGATATTACAAAAGAACAAACCATCAGGCTGCGGGGAACTTCCTCGTTAACCGGAAGCAGCGAGCCGTTTATCGTTATTGACGGGGTTCCCGGACTAAGCATGAACTCTGTTGCATCTCAGGATATCGAATCGATAAGTATATTGAAAGACGCATCCGCCGCCGCAATTTACGGATCAAGATCGGCAAGCGGCGTCATCCTCATTACCACAAAAAAAGGCAAAAAAGACGTGCCAATCGTTGAATACGATGGTTTTGTTGCAGTGAGCGACGTGACAAATATACCCGATGTACTGACAGCCAAGGAGTGGAGGGACTATGCGGCTGAAAAGGAACTGAATGTCACAGGCCTGGATAAAGGTGCCGATACGGATTGGTTTGGAGCCATCATGAGAACCGGGGTTTCTCATAATCATAACCTTTCCTTGTCAGGAGGCGGGCAGAACAGCAATTACAGGGCATCCATTAACTATATGGATCAAAAAGGAGTTGTAAAGGATAATTTTCTGGAAAGATATAATGCCCGGATTATATTCAATCAAAAGGCATTAAACAACATGCTTGATCTTTCTTTTACAGGATCCCTCACCATCCGCGATTATTCGCCCACTGAGACCCGGAATTTTATTTTGGCTTACAATATGATCCCGGTCGTTCCGATCAAAAATGAAGATGGTACCTGGTTCGACAGTTCGGAATATGATCAGGGAAACCCGGTGAGAAACATCAGATACAATGAAAGGTTAAACAAAAACAGTCTTTTTTATGGAAATATAAAAGCCGATTTACACCTGTTTGAAGGGTTTACGGTCAGTTTAAATTTGTTTAAACAACGAATGAGTAACGATTCCGGCGAATACCTGAATTCGCAAACAGAGCGGGGAAGAAGTGATCTTGGTTTAGCGAAAAGAGAAAATTGGACCAAAGACAAAAATTTGCTTGAAACGACACTGAACTATACGAAAACAATACACCATCATTCTTTTAATCTTTTGGCAGGATACTCCTATGAAGATAACTATCATCAAAATTTTGGGGCACAAAACCGGCAGTTTGTAACTGACTTTTTTAGTTATAATAATCTTGGCGCCGGAGAGGATTTGAGATCCTCGGATGTATGGTCGGGAAAGAATATGAATAAACTCATCTCCTTCTTTGGACGGGTGAATTATTCGTTCAAGGAAAGGTATATTCTCACGCTTACTTTACGGGATGATGGTTCATCCAAATTTGGAAAAAATCACAAGTGGGCGACTTTCCCTTCTGTTTCCGGAGCATGGCGGATTTCCGAAGAATCATTTCTTAAAAATGCAAACTTTATAGACGAATTTAAACTTAGAGCCGGATATGGCGTTTCAGGCAACCAGGAAGGACTTGATCCTTATACGTCATTGCAGCTTTATGGAACTTCCGGCCGGTATTATGACAACGGTAAATGGTACAGCGCTTACCAGATCAGTCAAAACGCCAATCCGGATTTGAAATGGGAAGAAACATCCATGTTTAATGTCGGGCTCGATTTTAGCCTTTTTGGCGGCCGGCTTAACGGGACTGCAGAATATTATGATAAAAATACAGATGATTTGCTTTATAATTATTCCGTTCCGGTTCCGCCCAATCTTTATCCTACGACAGTTGCCAACGTCGGATCGATGTCGAACAAAGGGGTTGAACTGTTCGTTAACAGCGATATTGTGCGGAAAAATGACCTGCGTTGGACTGTTTCAGTCAATCTTGCTCACAATAAAAATGTGATCAAAGAGTTATCAAACGACATCTATTCCACCAACGCAATTTATACCGGATCAGCTTATATTCGTGGTGGCTCCTATAATACAACCCATATTGTTGAAGAAGGCAGGGAAGTGGGGACATTTTATGGTTGGTTGAGTAAAGGGCTCGACGAAAACGGCAAGTATATCATGGACGACATGGTCGATGGCAAAGCCGGATTAACCAATGAGGACCGTACGTATATCGGATCGGCGCAGCCCAAACTTACCTACGGTATAGCAAATGCGGTTGCATGGAAGAGATGGGATCTTAGTTTCTTTTTTCGGGGTGTTTATGGAAACGATCTGCTTAATTTATCTAAAATGTCTTATGCCACCACCCAATGGTTACCCGGTGCAAATGTATTGCGTGAGGCGCTTACCAACGGGTTGACTGATAACCCGAAATATAGTAGTTATTACATTGAAAAGGGATCTTTCCTACGTCTTGACAACGCTAGTCTTGGCTATAATTTTAGCGTGGCGAAACTCAAATTCATCCAAAGAATGAGGGTATATGTCATCGGGCAGAACCTGATCACGTTTACCAGCTATACGGGACTGGACCCTGAAATAGAAATGTCAGGTCTGGACCCGGGCATTGAAGGCCGTGAATATTATCCGAAATCAAGGACGTGGTTAATTGGGTTGAATATCAGTTTTTAATCATTAAAAAGAAGGTTATGAAAAACAAGATAGTAGTATTAATTACAGTCCTTATCATTTCAGCTTTTTACCAAGGCTGCACAAATCTCGAAGAAGAAGTTTATGACAAACTTCCGGTTGATGAATTTGGCAAAACGACTAAAGAAATCAATTCATTGATTGCTCCCATATACCGTACATTCAAAGACATATTTCCAACCAATTTTGTTTATTTGAGCGAGTGCTCAGGTGATATGGCCATTGTTCCCACACGAAAAGGAGGCGATTGGTGGGATGGAGGACTATTTAAAGAGCTTCGGATTCATAAATGGACGCCGAACACGGCGGCCATTCGTGGCCCTTATAATGCTGCGGTAAAAAATATTTCTGTTTGTAACAAAATCTATTCGATCGTTGAAGAAAACCCGGCTATCGATAACAAAGAGATTACTCTGGCAGAAATACGCGGCGTAAGAGCCTTCTGGTATTATCTGTTATGTGATTATTACGGCAATGTACCCATTGTGACTAATTTTAAAGACACTTCAAATCCGGTCACCAAAACCAGGAAGGAGGTATATAACTTCATTATAAATGAATTAAATGCCATCAAGGATATTGTAAGAAGTGATGTTACCGCTGCAAGCTATGGTAAGATTACAAAAGGTTTTGTCTACACGTTGCTGGCCAAAATGTACCTGAATTCCCTTGTTTGGAATCCTGATGGAGGAGCGAAATGGACGGAATGTATGAATGCCTGTAATGAAGTCATGAAACTGCCCTATGTTATTGAACCAAATTATAAGGCAAGCTTTGTTGCTCAAAATCAAAACTCCAAAGAGATCATATTCCCGTGTGTTTTTAGCGTTGATGATGGAGGAAACCGAATGCACCGGTATACATTACATTATCTTGACAGATTGGTTTTTCACCTGAATGTCACGCCATACAACGGGATATGTGCCATGCCGGACTATGTTAAATCTTTCGATCCGGATGATCGACGCTATGCCTGGTCTTTTATCACCGGGCCCATGATTGATCCGACCTCGGGCAAAGTGATTATCACTGCACATGGACGCGAGCTAATTCATTATGTCGATGTTACAAAAAAGTATAATATTGACGCCGATGGGTGGGGCCAGGTTGAACAAGAGGATGGAGCGAGATGTGGTAAGTGGGAGTTTGAAAACGGTTTGAGCGCATGGATGGAAAATGACTTTGCTATTTTCAGGCTTGCAGATGTCTACTTAATGAAAGCGGAATGCCTTGTGCGGCTGGGACAGGACAATGCCGAGGCAACCCGCCTGGTCAATGAATTAAGAAAACGTGCATTCATTCATACCGGCAAGTTAAAATCGAGTGTGAATCTGGATGATATATATAATGAGAGACGTTTTGAACTGGCATGGGAGATAAGTTGCAGGCAGGACATGATCCGGTTTGGGAAATTTTTAAATCCGATCCCGGGTTGGAAAACGTCTTCAGCGTCTATATATTTACTATTCCCGATCCCGCAAACCGCGCTCGATGCGAATCCGGGTTTAAGACAAAATCCCGGATATTGATCGTTCCGGCGATGCAGATTAAAGCATGGTCAAAGAAAGAGGCCGCGCCTTCAATGGCACGGCCTCAAAATTTTAAATTTATTATCGGGTATCAAAAATAAACAGTGTATACAGAACATGGTGAGCCGCATCTTTTATTTCGTTTGAAACGCCATTCCAGGCTTCCTACTCCTTTGATCGTTCCGGGATTAACCTAATGCATATCGAAGACGACGATCTCATTTGTCCCTTTTTTAGCCAGGGGACCCGGGCAAAAAGCCTGAAAAATGCCTAAGTCCGACAATTTCCTGGATTATCTGATATTGTCATAAATTAATTCATTCCAATGCTTTCCTGGTTAAACAATAAGCTCCTGTTTTTTTTGCACAAGAATCTTTTGACAGTCTATCAGACCCTTAGTAAAATATTCCTTTTGTACATGTAATAAAGCAACAGCCAAACCATCATAATTCTTCCTGAAATCATTATGATTGGTCCAAAATCACCCAAAAGAACGGTCCATCCCCAAAACTCTTTGGTTATTGCCCCCACATTGGCAACCTCGTCCAACATATAAATAAAAATAGAATTCATCCCGATAACCCGAAAAAAGAACGACCACTTTTTCCACCCTCTTACATCAATGATCCAATAGAAAACAGCCAACAAAGCAAAACCAATTCCACCTGCCGCCAGATTGAAAGTCGAGGTCCAGCATTGTTTTATAATCGGGTAAAATGTGCTTAAAATTAAAGATGAAATAATGGAAGAGGTCCCGATGATCAAAAGCATTTTTAATTTTTGATTATCCTGCCTGTTTTTATCACGCAAAACAGTTCCGGCAATTGCTCCCATCAGTATAATTCCAATTGCTGAAACAACGCAAAGAATTCCTTCGGGATCGTAAATATCCCCGAAGAAATGACCAGGTAAAAACATCTGATCAATATAGGTGTTTATGCTACCCTCGGGAGTTAGTACTCCTGCTCCGACACCCGGAACCGGCACCAATAGCTGGAGAACTCCGTATCCGACTAAAATGCCGCACAACCAAACTAACCAGCTTTTGAATGACCGGCTGTAAATAATAATCAAGGATGCAAATAAATATGCTAACCCGATTAATCCAAGGACACTGGCAAACCGTGGGTTCCTAAATCCGTCACCTAAAACTCCGTTGTAGATAAACCCAAGCAAAACCAACGTTAAGCCTCTTTTTACAGCCTTTTTTGCCAACTCAGCCTTCGGAAAGTTCTTCTCTATTTTCGCGATTACAGAGAAAGGAATAGCCACACCGCTAATGAACATGAACAGCGGAAAAATAAGGTCCTGAAAGTTAAATCCGACCCAGGCGGCATGTTCCATTTGATTGGCAACAGTCCGAAGCCATCCGGCTCCTGTGTATTTAGCAAGCGCCGCGATCAGAGAACCGCCACCGGTGATCCAGAACATATCAAATCCGCGCAACGCATCCAGAGAATAAAGGCGTTCCCGTGAAACAACCTTAATTTGTTCATTTTCCATATGTTTATCGTTAGTATATTTTACAGATGACTTAGCTTATAACTGCATTTATCAGCCCACCGATTATGGAAACATCCCATTTCGTTAACCGGTATTCTTTGGATATTGAATGAATGAAGAATTTCAGGAGAACAAAAATGACTAAGTGATTTTCCGGCAGAATCTATTTGCGGATTATTCGAATCAAGCAGTTTTATGCCAGCGGTGCTAAGAACCTTCAGGGGGGTATCGACCAACAGATTATTTCTGAAAACATTCAGATCGATATCTTCGCCAAGCCGTTTCAACTCCGGATATTTTTCCTGAAAAAGCGGTGAAGTCACATCCACTTTTTTGAAAATGGCTCTTCTCATATCGCCGGAATTGTAATTTTTCATCCATTCTCCTTCTTCGGAAGGGGTGAGAGAAAGGGCATGGGGGCATTGGTAAAAGAGATTATCTTCGATCACGTTCTCGTTCCCCGCATGAATCTGAACCGCTCCAAACATTTTATTTCCGCACCGGTCAAAAATGTTCCCATATATTTTGAATCCGCTCACCATATCATCAAGACGAATTGCCGCCGTTCCGCAATGGGTTCCCCCCTGAATTTTTGCCCATCGGTTGTATCGGAAGACAATTCCCCTGGACGACAAATCAAAATACGTATCTACTGCCCCTTGATCGTCGGATTCCTGAACAACATTTTCAATCCAATTGTACTCGTAAATGAGATCATTCCCATCGACTCCAATCGCTGATGACGGAGCACAGGTAATCTGGTTGTGTGTCGCAATAATTCCGCAGCCCGCCAGATTAATCGCACCGCAATAGGTTCGCTGAAAAATGGAAAAGTTATTGATGATATTTCCTTCGACACGATGATTGGCCGGAGTCAGCATTTTTCGTTCTCCACCCCTGCAATCGATACCGCCCCTTCCGAGTTGTTGCAGAAGATTACCTTTGATTGTGTGATTTCTGCCATTGATGACATTTATACCATTACCACTGATCCGTTCCAGCCGGCAATTTTCAATTGTACAATTTCGCCCGTTTTTTATCGCCATGCAATTGCCCCGGGTCTCGTAAAAAGTCAAGCCATTCACACTGACATATTCACAATCGTTGACAGAAAGCATGAATTCGGACGTAAGATTTGAGTAGATAAGCTCGTTTTCTTTGCTGTTTGGATTCACGCCCTCAGGAGCATACCAATATAATTTACCCAGTTCCCTGTCGATGTAGTATTCGCCGATGGTATCCAGTTCACACAAAAGATTGGTTCCATAAAAACTGAAACCATGTTTATACCCGAAACCACAATAGGGTTCCGGCAAATAAATTGTACGGGAGTTTATATCAAACTTTTCAATTTTTGAATATCCGTTATCCCAATCCCAGAACCAATATCCAAATAACCGGGGATCTTGTTCTTTTGCCCACTTGTCAATTCTTTTGTTGGTATATTCAAAGATGCCTTCGGCAGTGCCTGAAGCGCCGTTCCATCTGGGAGGAATTACGGTCTTCCCGATCGCTTTTCCACTTTTTGTAAAACCTCTGTTTGGCCAGCGGGCAATTGTTTGTACAACATGATTGAAATACAGGTCAGGGCGCTGAAATTCTTTTAGAAGATCACCAAAGTTGGTAATTCCATTGGCTTTTAAATCTGCAACATAGATGTGCAGGTATGAGTCTTCGGGAACAATTTTCTTTATGACTTTGTCATGCACTTTTTTCCATTGAGCCAGCCGGATTCCTCCGGTAAATACCGGCTCTTCATTTCCATAGGCCTTAAAAGAAACAGGCGCTTTTTCTGATCCGCTACAGGAAGAAGGAATATCAATTGTTTCTTTTACGGCATATTCCCCTTCACGAAAATAAACGACCACCGGCTTGTCGGGAGTTTCAATTCGTGCACAGGACACCATTTTTATACTTTTTTCAAATGTTTGAAACGGAGCATTTATCGTTCCCTGATGATGGTCGTTGCCATTCGGGGAGACATAAATAAAAAGCGTATCACTTTCAATACTCCATACTGAAAATGAAGAAATCAGAAATATAAATACGATCCCTGTTTTAACGATTTTATCCAAAATCATATTTGTTTCGATTATTATTTTTTCGAGTCCTGCAAAGCGACAGATGAAGTAAAGAAATACTCTCCGGAACCAATTCTCAGCACTGTTTTGCCGTCTTTTTCCCCGACTCTCGTAATCAGTTTATTTCCATCTATCGGTCTGAAACTTTCATAAATGATTCCGTCTCCCTTGTTGGGCAAATAAACATCTGCAAAAGTGTTGGGCGGAATAGTCACTGAATGCGTGTACTTTTTCCCTTCGATTTTCCAATACGAAGAAATTGTACCGTAAACCGATTCAAATGAACTTTGCGCTTCGTTTATTTTCGATGAAATAACCGGATTGATAATGATGTGTTTGTACCCTGCACTTTCAGGCGCATTCCGGATGCCTCCAATATTCTTATAGATCCACTGCCCGACAGAACCCAAAGCAGTATGATTGAATGAATTCATGGATGGGTCCTGGAATGTACTGTCAGGCCTCAGCCCGTCCCATCTTTCCCACACGGTTGTCGCTCCCGATTTGACCTGATACAGCCAGGAAGGATATTTTTCGTTAAACAGCAACTTGAAGGCAACATCTTGCCGGTTATATTTGGTCAGCACATCATTGATCAGCGGAGTACCAAGAAACCCGCAGGTAATAAACCCGAATGAATGAATATCATTGACCAACCGGGTAACTGCCTGATCGACCAAATGATCAGGAAACAAATCGGCATAGAGTGCAAGAACATACGCAGTCTGAGTATTGGTCGTATGCCGTCCGTTTTCAGTAATATATTCTTTAATAAAAGCCTCTTTCCGTTTCTGATACTGATTCTCATAAAACTGTACATCTTCCGGTTTATTCAATACCTGGGCAATTTGTGATAACAGTCGTGTCGAGATTGCGGTGTATGCGTCTGCGATCAGATATTTATCCGTATAAGCACCCTGATACCGGGGATCTTTACTTGCATAAGCCAACCAGTCGCTTCCCCAATAAGAAGCCGTCCAAAGTCCATTTTTCGAACTGCTTTCACAAAACGCCGACCAGGCCTTCATGTTTTCGTAGAGTTCATTCAGAATGCTCTTGTTACCATACGCTTTGTACAATTCCCAGGGAACAATAATACCGGCATCGCCCCAGCCCGGATCGCCCGGAGAATCGCCCCACATATCGGGAGCAATCATCGGAAAACTTCCGCTTTTAAACTGTCCGGCCTGAAGTTCCCGCACCCACTTTTCGAGAATCATATTAACATCTGCCAGATAACAGGCGGTGGAAGCAAAGATCTGAACATCGCACGACCATCCGTATCGCTCGTCCCGCTGTGGACAGTCGATCGGAATATCCATATAATTCCCCCGGAGCGACCATAAAATATTATGATGGAGTTTATTGATCAACGTATCGGAGCAAGAGAAAGTTCCGGTTTGTTCCTTCGCCGATGTTCGCACGATGGCTTTAAATGAATCGGGTGAAACGTCGCTGAGACCTTCTACTTTTACATACCGGAATCCGCAGAACATCAGTTGAGGCTCGTATTCTTCAACTCCTTCCCCTTTAAAAATATACGTGGAAGCGCCGCGGGCCTGCCTGTAATTATCGTTGTAGAAGTTACCTTCTTTATCAAGCATCTCGCCAAATACCAGTTTCATTTTTGTTCCTCTCGGAGCCTGCAACCTGGAACGGACAACGCCAACCAGGTTTTGCCCGAAGTCAATAACTGTTTCGCCTTTGGGTGTTTTGATCAGGGCAGCAGGATCGACTTCCATCACGTTGCTCATGAAAGGAGCTTCATTCCCCTGGAGCAATGTCTTCTTAAAATTTGCTTTTGACTTGACACTTTTCCAGGCTTTATCATCATAGCCCGATTTGTTCCAGTTACCAAGCTCCCTGGTCGCATCATAGTCCTGACCATCATAATAGTTCGCAAGGAGAACCGGACCTATATTGGCTTTCCAGCTTTCATCTGTTACTATTCTTTTGGTCGTTCCATCTTTAAAGGTAATTTCCAACTGAGCAAGTGCACCCAAAATGGAATAGATTTCCTCATCTTTCTTTTGAAAGAAAGTGGAATAACCATCGCCAATGACAATTCCGATTACATTTTCACCTTTGTTCAGGAAACCGGTCACATCGTAGGTTTGATAAAGCCAACGTTTCCGGAAAGTGGTCCATCCCGGAGCAAACAGATTATCAGTGACCTTTTCCCCATTCAGCGAGAGATCATAAATTCCGTTGGCCGTAATGTACAACCGGGCTTTTTCAACCGGTTGTACAATCGTAAAACTTTTCCTCAGATACGGTGCCGGATCGGCTCTTTTAATCAATGTTTCCAGCTGAGGAATAATCATTTCCGCTTGCCATTCATTGGGGCTTAAAAGTCCCATTTCAAAAAATGCAGGTTCGCTCCATTCCGATTCTTCATCTTTTGTGTTCCATATCCGAACCTGCCAATAAACCCGTTGACGGGAAATCAGGGAATCGCCTTCATAATAAACCTCGATAGAATTATCGCTGGCAACTTTCCCGCTATTCCATAACAACGTTTTACCATTCTTTAAGTCAGGAACAGATCTTGCCGCGCGAACATGATAGGCAGACTGTAAGAATCCCTTCTCGTCGGTTTTTATTTTCCAACTCAACCGGGGATTTTCAGAATCTATACCCAGTGGATTTTTCTGATAGTTAGTTTTCAGGTCAACCGGAATGTGAACCGCTCTGACTGTCAGCATAAATATGCACATACAGATTAGCAGACAAAAAATTGATCGCATACGGATTGTCTTTTTAAAATCACAGATACTGCAGATAGCCCCTGTCGGAACTTAACATGGAAACTTAATCAAAGTCCCGAATCCAAATATTCCGGTAACTGACTTTGCATCCGTGATCCTGGATTGTGATTCCGCCCCTTTCCTTTGCAGTAATTGTATCGTTAAAAGTTGTTCCATAGATAATTGCATTATTCTGAATCATAACGCCGTTCAGCATAACGGTTACCCGCGGATTTGTCCGGTACGTGCCGTCAGGATTGAATGTCGGAGCAGTAAAAATGATATCGTAGGCATTCCACTCTCCCGGCCTCCGGAGTGAATTCACAAGAGGCGGATGTTGTTTATAAATCGCACCTGCCTGCCCGTTGACGTAGGTTTTGTTACTGTTATTGAACGTTTCCAATATCTGTATTTCGTAAAGGCCATGGAGAAAAATTCCGCTGTTCCCGCGCATTTGTCCCTCTCCGCTTATATCTGCAGGATGCATCCATTCGATATGAAGTTGGAAACTGCCAAAATCTTTTTTTGTAAAAATATCACCTGCCCCTTCTTCTACTGTAACCACACCATCATGAACATTCCATTCAGGATAACCTTTTTCGCAGGCCCATTCCGATAGATTTGCCCCATTGAACAGGGAAATTGCATCCGATGGTGCTGTAACGCCACCATCGGAAGATAGCGTTCCTGGAGTTACAACTTTGGGTAAAGGACTATCATAACTTTTAAAAACCGGAACTTGTGCAAAACTTTGTGCGCTTATAAATACAGTCACAAAGAGACATATCGATCGCTCAATCATTTTCATGTGTGAATAATTTGTTTTCTAATTGCCACATGGAATAGCCATGACGTGGTGTTTATGCTCACTTTCAGTCGGTGTTGCAATATCATGGCTATTTCATTCGTATAAATTTTGTCTTTGCTATTATACTTTGGTACGTACTCATGGAATAGCCATTCATTCGCTTCGCGGATTTCCCTTTAGTCAATTCATTTTCGGTTCGTGTGAGATTTTCGCTCATGGCTATTTCATCGTTCTAATTTTTATTATTTTTTGTGGATTCAGTTGAAACACTGCCGAATTTGAATGTTCCTTCAGTGATTTTACTCCCTTTCCCGGCAACGAAGCTGATCGCTTTCAGTTGACACGATTGCTTCAGAACCACGGGCTTCGTATAAGGCAATGAAGAGGTGGTTGGCACACTTCCATCGGTTGTGTAAAATATTTCGGCACCCGGAAAATCAGTCCGGATACGCACTTCAACCGGGTCTTTATAAGATCCGGCAGAAGGCATAACAAGCGGCATTGGCGAATATTGCACATCCGATTTCGGTTCGAATGCAGCATGTATAAATTTACCAACGCATTCATCGGGCATGGCGATTCCCAGTAATCCGGCCACAGTCGGGGCAATGTCGGCAATCATATTGCTATGTTCAATTAATTTTCCTTTAGTAACTTTTCCGCCGTAAAGCAAAATCGGGATTTCCATTTCATTCGGAGTATTACCGCCATGCCCTTTATGGATTCCCCCGTGATCGGCAGTGACAATCAGAACGGTTTTGTCGAGCATTTCTTCGGCTTTCAGACGGTCGACCAGGCGGCCAATAATCGAATCGTATTTGGTAATACAGTCAAAATATGTTTGCGATTCGTGGCCGGCAGCATGGCCTACATGATCAGGCTCGTCAACAGCGACAAACAAAAATTCGGGTTTGTCAGCAAAAAATGAATCAATACCTTTATTGAGAAGCTGCACTCCATTTTCTACCCGTTCCACTTTATCCGGAACACTCAAATCGAACATTCGCGCTAATCCGCCCCACTCATAAAACAGATAGGCTTTATCTTCGGGCTTTTGGGTTTTAATCAGGTCAAAAACAGACGGGAAAAATCCGGCTTTGTTTTTCAGGATCGGTTCAATCTGGTGTTTTTGGGGCTCCCAATCGTTTGAAGTGACCCCATGCTGGTTCGGAATTGCACCACTTAACATGGTCATCCAGTTTTGGCTGCTCGACGACTCGAGAATGCATCTGGCATTGATCGATAATGCACCATTTTGAGCCATCTCATTCATTCTTGGTGTCGTAGCCTTCTGAAAACCATAGCTGCTAACACCATCAAGGCCTATCAGAATAACATGTTTGGACCGGGGTATCTGATTCTTCGCGGCGCAGGAAAAGACCATGAAAATTCCCAAAATAATAAAACAATATATTTTCTTCATCGATTAATTTCTTTTAAAAAACGAATTGTCTGATTTTATTTATAGCTGAATTACAGTCACTTGACTCAATAAATTATCGTATCTATTTCTTTTGAATAAGAGAGATCAATTGTTTACCCACATCCGAATTTTCCATGATCCCCATAAATTCTTCAGCTCCAGGGCCATAAGCAAATACAGGGACCATCACTCCGGTATGCCCTCCCGTACTGAATTCTCCTGTAACCATCCCGGTACGAACATCGCCTCCTGTAATAGAGAAACCTCCTGTTTCGTGATCGGCAGTAACAACGACCAGTGTTTTTCCGTCTTTTGAGGCGAAATCCAGAGCCCGCCCAATTGCTTTGTCGAAATCGAGCATTTCTTCAACCATATAGGTAGTATTGTTTGAGTGTCCTCCAAAATCAATCTGAGAACCTTCCACCATCATGAAGAACCCGTCCCGATCCTGACTTAGAATACCAATCGCGGTTTCAACAGATACCGGGAGCATGTCTTTCCGTTCGCCGGTACGTTCCAGATGGTCCGGAGCAACCAGTCCGGCCAACTTTCCACTTTTTACTTTCACTACATCTTCCATGCTCTGTTCCACAGCGTAACCTTTTCGCTTTAATTCTTCCAGCAGGTTTCTGCCATCTGTACGTCCCGTAAAATGTTTGAGACCGCCTCCTATAAAAACATCAATATTGGCATCCACAAAATCGGCAGCAATTTTCCCATATGCGCCCCGGTCTTCCTGATGCGTCATAAAAACGGCCGGGGTAGCGTGATTTATTCTCGACGTTACTACCAACCCGGTTGCCATTTCTTTTTTCTGCGCATATTCAAGAACTGTTTTGATTGGATTTTTAATGGTGTCAACACTAACGGCAGCATTGTATGTTTTTACACCTGTTGCAAGAGCAGTACCTCCCGCAGCCGAATCAGTAATATAATCGCTTGCAGAATATGTTTTTGAAAAGCCAACGTATTTCATGTTCTCGATAAAAAGATGCCCTTTATTTGCAGTGATCCCTGCATAAACCTGTGCTACTCCCATTCCATCACCAATCATCAGAATAATATTTTCAGGCTTCTTCGACTTAAATTTTTGAGGATAGGTTTTTACTTCGTGCGAAGATCCGGCAATATACATTTTGTTTTCATCGATTTCCTTTTTGCCGTTTTTCTGCGCCTTTGCAGCAGTTCCTATGAAAAGAAATGCCACAATAAAGAATAATCTGTATTTCATCATAATTTTTAAAACTGGTTGTCGTTATTGAGTTTGTCAGGGTAACAACAGGCTTACCCTGACAATACTCTTAAATACTAAGTCAAAAAGGCATATCCGGTAATTTCCAACCTTCGCGATAAATGTGCTTGATTAATTCTTCAGCAAATGGTTGGGCACACACAGCTTTGGTGTCTTTATTGTTCCATCTCGGGTCGCCATTCACCACGCTAAACTGATTCTGTAATCTGAAACTTAATTTTTCGTCTGCCCCAATGTTGGTAAACCTCATATTTTCGCCATCCCATAGAAGTTCTTTTTTAAGGTTCTGAAGCCTTACTGCTAAAACGCCCATCACCACCATTTCGTTGAACGGGCCTGCCAAACTAAAATCAGAAGCTGTTTTCACCCTGTTCTCCGGCGATTCCTTACATGCCCGTATCCAATCCTGTTCATGACTGACGTTTATTTCCCGACGCTTCTTAGGCGCCTTCGGAACCCTGCCTGAAGTTAACCAGGGATCTCCCCCGTGGCTTCCGCAGATCAAAGTATCTTTTGTTCCGTAAAAGATCGTACTGTTTTTTATATCCTTTCCATCTGCCCCGGCCGGACGTGGTGGGGTAAATCCCCCGTCATACCAGGTTATTTCAACTTCCGGCAATTTCAGCTTGTCCTTCACTCCCCGTGCGGGAAAGGTATAGATTACCTTCTCGGCTGTGGGGCAGCAATCAGACATCACAACGGTCGAGGTCCCCTGAACTTTGGTCGGATACTTTAGCTGCAGACCTTCAAAAGCCACGTGGAGGATGTGGCAGGCCATATCGCCAAGCGCCCCTGTTCCAAAATCCCACCAGCCCCGCCAGTTCCATGGGTGGTATATATTGTTGTAAGGACGCGCGGGTGCAGGGCCAATAAATAAATCCCAGTCCAGCGTCTCAGGAATCAGGTCCTCTCTTTCAGGACGGTTCAATCCCTGAGGCCAGATCGGGCGGTCAGTACTTGCATCCACCCGCGTTACCTCGCCTATCTCTCCATTCCAGAGCCATTCCAATGTCCGATTGGTACCGATTCTGGAAGCTCCCTGGTTACCCATCTGGGTGGCTACTTTGTATTTTTCGGCCAGTTTAGTTAACAGTCTGGATTCAAATACACTATGCGTCAATGGTTTTTGCACATAAACATGCTTACCCATTGTGATGGCTTCGGCAGCAATAATGGCGTGAGTATGATCGGCTGTGGCTACCAACACGGCATCGATACTTTTTCCCATCTCCTCATACATCTTTCGAAAGTCCTTGTAACGCTTCGCTTTAGGATAGCTGTTAAATGAATTGGCTGCATATTTCCAATCCACATCACAAAAAGCGACCATATTTTCTGTAGCCATTTCTTCAATATTGCTGCGCCCCATACCGCCAATACCGACTGCTGCAATATTTAACTTGTCACTCGGGGAAACGCGTTCCGACTTCCCGGTGGCCTTTCCCATTACTGCAGCCGGAACAACAGTTAATCCTGTAAGTCCTAATGCACTTGTTTTCAGAAATGTTCTTCTTGAATTGTTATTTGTCATTTTAATATCTTTAAATAATTCCTTTATTCATCCATTCGGTAAGTTAATCCCGGGCAATGGCGTGCACGCGCAAAACCAGGCCTTCTTTCCCGACGCTCTTTGCGAGCGTCAGAAAGGTCATTCGTCAAATAGACTTTATCAAAAGTCAATTTGCCTTCCGGAAATTGAATAATTGAAAAATAACCTCAGCAGTAACCCGAACAAGAGGGTGTTCTGTACGTTTGATACACCCCTCTTGTTAAAAGGCACTAATTGTAGCGATTTGTATCCCACCAAACACGAACATGCTCGCCATCTCCCTGGCCCTGGTTAAGGGACTGATTGAGGGCATTGGTATTACCCTGTTTTTCGGAATCCGTATAAGGCAGTTTCTTGAGGAACTCTCCTTGTTTCACATTATCAATATCAACATGTGCAGGCGGAATCAGATCCGGATATCCGGTACGCCGGAATTCGATCCAGGCTTCTTGTCCGTTAGGATAAACAGCGAGCCATTTTTGCGTGATGATTTTTTTGAGGTTAGTTTCGAAATTGTCGCCTGAATTATACTTGACGCTCCCGCCATTAATGTATGCTTCATCATTGGCTGTCGAATATTTAGTTGCATCTACGCCACCTCTGAATTCTGCAAATGAAGCCCTGATGCCGTTTTCATAGTTTGTTTTGGCATCACCTGCACCGGCCCAGCCTCTTAAAGCCGCTTCAGCTTTCAGAAAGCAAAGTTCAGCATAATTGAATACCACACGCGGTTTGTTCGAAACGCCCAATTCTGAAGACGGATCATTCGGAATATTATCTCCCGGCTTATAATCATTCCAATTTGTTCCCCAATAATATCCCCAGGGTTGGGAGGTATTGTCTTTTGAATATTCTCCGTCCAATTCCGAGGCGAGCAGTCCGTTAGGCATTCCACGGAAAGGTTCTGCCGATTCTCCTGTTAAATAATCATGCGCTTTTGCAAACCAAAGTGTAAGCCGCGGATCCACAACAGAACTTTCGCTTTTCAGCGTATTCATCATAAAAGCGCTGGCGGTGACATCACCCCAGAGACTGATATAATACAATGGATGTCCCTGGTCGTCTGTTCCAATGTTAACGGTATAAGATGCATTATCGGCATTACTCTCAAAAGAAGCATCAGCCAAAGCCAGTTCTCCTTCTGTTTTTGCCTTAACCGGGTCAATAAACGAAATTCGAAGTGCAAGCCGCAACCGCTCAGCATTTGCAAGCTTTATCCACTTATTTTCATCTCCAAAATACATGATATCCTGAAGTTCCGTAAACTTCGTTTGTTTCGTGTTCGAACGCAGTTGCGCAACTGCGTCTTTTAATTCCTCAAAAAGAGTATAATAGATTTCTTTCTGCGCATCAAATTTAGGTTCCATAATCCCTTGTCCTGCCTCGGAATAGGGAATATCACCAAACAAATCGGTCGTTTTCTGTGCCACTATTGCGTCAATAATCCGGAAGATTTGGTACATGTTACTATACTCAGGATGTTCATCAAGAAAAGTGAAAACATTCCAACGGCGCGTAACGCCATACTTATAATAAGGAGTCCAAAATCCAGCGTCAATCCAATCTGTTCTGGTTAAGTACCGGTCGGTGGTAAACGAACTTTGTGCATTCCCATAGTATTGTGCAAATAAGTCGGTATGCAACTGATCGCCTAATTCATAGGAATAAGTACTGCATTGAAACAATCCATTTTGTATGGATTTAAACA
>JBDKTZ010000061.1:0-2496 GCA_039679975.1 Prolixibacteraceae bacterium | reverse complement strand
AATACGAGGGTTTGGCGATCAAACAGATTGCAGACGACCTGGGGATCTCACCCAACACCGTAGAAAATCAGCTGGCTTCCGCCCAGAAGCAAATTCAGGCTGAACTTCAAAAAGATAAGCTGAGCGGTTTGCTGTTTTTCATACTGTTTATCTCAGTGTGATAAACCCTGCTAATTTAGAATGGAGAATTTTTTTTTCTTGTAGGATAGTGGAAAAACGCCTTTCAGGGACATAATAGTCATCATGGATACTAAAAAAGAAAAAATAAGGCGATATACTTCCGGCAGATTTTCATTTAATGATTATTTGTCTGTATCCTCCTGGTATAGAAAGGACGAGTTTCAGGAAGAATTAAAACAACATTTGGAAGAAGACTGGAATGAAACAGGGAATACCGGTAACGACCGGGGAAAATTGAATCAGATACTCGACCGGTTGCATCATCAGATCAATCTTGACAAGAAGAGCTCCTCCTCCCGGATTTATCATTTCCTTTCAAGGATTGCTGTCATTTTACTCATACCCGCGTTGATGACTGTCGCGATCCTTTCCTGGTTGCTTGTTTTTGATCAGGAACAGACGGAATCATGGGCTGAAATCCATTCGCCTATCGGTACGAGAACCCAATTTCAATTACCTGACGGAACTAGGGGATGGCTGAATAGTGGTTCATCGATCAAATATCCCGTCAACTTTAAAAAGAGAAGTGTTGAGGTTTCAGGAGAAGCCTGGTTTGATGTAGTGCATCGAAAATCGGATGAATTCCGGGTAATCACACCCTTCTTTGATGTCAGAGTGCTTGGTACCCGGTTTAATGTGATTTCTTACGATCATGAAAAGACAGCGGAAGTGATCCTGGAAAAAGGGAAAGTACAGGTTTTGGGTAAGAACAGGACAGTGCAGGGTGAATTAAGTCCGGATGAGTATTTTGCATATGATAAAACAACGGGAAAAGCAGTTTTTGCAAATATTGATTCAAAGACTTATACGAGCTGGAAAGATGGTTGGCTGATTTTTAAGAATGTACCCATGACTGAAATCGCACGGAGGCTTGAACGGAAATATAATACGGAGATCATACTCCATGGCGATTCCTTAAAATCATCAGTATTCAGAGCGACCTTTCAGGACGAGAGTCTGGATGAGATTTTAAGGTTGCTGTCATCAGTAGCGCCTATTCGGTATAATGTCCAACAGCGAGAGAAACAAGCGGATGGTACCTTTACAAAAAGCAAAGTCGAAATGTGGCTTAAGTAGATAAATAGTATAAATTTTTAATAACGAAATCGATGAAGACTTAATGAAAAACAGGGCGGTATTGGCTCTACCACCCTGTTTGGTAGAAATTAATGAAAAGCAGTTATTAATTCCACTAATTACAAATTTATGAAAAAAAAACAGAACCTATGGCTAACTCATCGTGCTGGCCTGGGAAAAATGATTAAAATTATGCGTTTTACCATTTTTATTGTGCTAATTTCACTGTATCAGACTCTGGCAGTGCGCTCCTATTCGCAACAAGCCAAGCTGACATTGAATATGAGGGGTGTGTCAGTTGAAAAGGTGATCGATGAAATCGAGAAGACCACTGATTTCTTTTTCCTGTATAACAAAAATGTGATTGATGTCGACCGTAAAGTTGATATCCGTGCCGAAGGAGAACTTGTAAGTGAAGTGTTGGATAAGATTTTTATGAATACGGATATTTCGTATTCTATAAAGGAACGTCAGATCTTACTGATCAATAACCGAGGACCAGTCTCCGAAAATGAACTCCTGTCGCAACAGCAAAGGTCTGTTTCGGGGAAGGTGACCGATTCTTCCGGTTCTCCCTTACCGGGAGCTTCGGTCGTGATTAAAGGAACAACAAATGGCTCCATTACAAATGCTGAAGGAGTTTTTTCCCTGGCCAAGGTTCCCTACGACGCAACGTTGGTAGTTTCTTTTATCGGGATGGACACACAGGAGATAAAGTTGGAAGGAAAATCTTCCATCAATGTGGTCATGCAGGAGGAAACTGTCGGGATAAAGGAAGTTATTGCAATTGGCTATGGTACCGTCAAGAGGAAAGATCTTACCGGTTCGGTTGCATCTGTATCTTCAAATGATTTTAAAGCTCAACCGGTACAGGGCTTATCGGATATGATTCAAGGTCGTGTAGCCGGGGTGACTGTTACTTCACAGTCGGGAGATGCAGCTGCCAATTCAAAGATTCGTATTCGGGGAAATAATTCCATCAATGGCGATAATTCTCCATTGTATATAATAGATGGCGTTCCTATGGGATCATTCAATCCAAATGATGTGGAGTCAATCGAAATCTTAAAAGATGCCTCCGCAACGGCTATTTACGGATCCCGGGGAGCAAACGGAGTCGTCCTGATTACTACCAAACGAGGGAAAATTGGTACTCCTGCCGTTGAATTGACAATTACAGAGGGTTTTAGTGATGTATCCAATAGTGTTGATTTGATGGATGCGGCAGGTTACGCTGAA
>JBDKTZ010000271.1:0-2842 GCA_039679975.1 Prolixibacteraceae bacterium | reverse complement strand
ATTGTATCACTAATACCTGTATATCATGAAGCTATTTACAACAACTTGCATGGTTCTGAGCCTTTTTTCGACAGGTACTGCAAATACTAAAGACCGGCCTAACGTTTTAATGATCTGTGTGGATGATCTGAACGATTGGATTGGCTGTATGGGAGGGCATCCTTCAGCCCGAACACCCAATATGGATAAACTGGCCTCACAAGGGATCCTTTTTAGTAATGCCCACTGTCAGGTCCCCTTATGCGGACCGTCAAGAGCTTCCTTATTGAGTGGATTACGTCCTTCTTCCACGGGTATTTACGGACAGATCAAAGATGAGGATATCAGAGAAGCAAATGCCTATACAAAGCAAGTCCTCTTTTTACCGGAATATTTTAAAAACAACGGCTATAATACCATGGGTATTGGGAAAATATTCCATGAACATGCACCTGCCGGGGTTTTTGAAGAATCGGGTGGCAGGGAAAAAGGGTTTGGACCTTTACCTCCGAATGGCCAAAAATTTCATTGGAATAAAAAAGGCACGCAAACAGATTGGGGTGCCTTCCCAAACAGCGATGAAGAAATGCCAGATTATCGTTCTGCGCAATGGACCATTGAACGGCTTAAACGAAAGTATACCCAACCCTTTTTTTTAACGGTAGGTTTCATTAGGCCTCATGTACCCTGGTATGTTCCTCAAAAATGGTTTGATAAAAACCCTTGCGGAAGCATCGTGACTCCCCCCTTTAAGAGTGATGACCGGAATGACCTTCCGGCTATAGCCCTTCAGATCGATGAGCTACCTATGATGCCAACAACCGAATGGGCAATTCAAAATAATGAGTGGACAAATATGGTGCAGGCTTACCTGGCATGCGTATCCTTTACCGATCATTATATCGGCGAAATCCTGAACGCCCTCGAGAAAAGCGAGTACAAAAATAATACGATTGTTATATTATGGTCAGATAATGGCTACCGGCTGGGTGAAAAAGGGACTTTTGCGAAGCATTGTCTTTGGAGTGAAGCAACCCGGGTGCCATTGATCATCTCAGTTCCGGGAATGAAGAAAAACCGGGTCTGTGATCAGCTTGTCGAACTGCTGGATATTTATCCGACGCTGACCGATTTATGCGGTTTACCTGCGAACAAGACCAACGAAGGGAAAAGCCTGAAATCAGTCATGGAAAATGGTGGGTCAGAAAATTATGCCATCAGCACATATGGACGAAATAATCACGCGGTCATTTCGGAAAATTACCGCTATATCAGGTATGAAGACGGCTCCGAGGAGCTTTATGACTTAAAGAATGACCCCAATGAGTGGAATAATATTGCTCATGATGAAAAATCGATAAAAATCAAGGAACAGCACCGGAAATATCTGCCTGTCAGCAATGCTTTATGGTCATGCAAGTCATCCTATGATGTCAATCCGTTTTTTATCAATCAAAGGCTGACACAATCAGATCAGGAATAACTTAAATGATGGTATGATGAACCAGAATACAATAAAATGGATTTCAATAAGCTCAATGGCCGGATTGATACTTGGAAGCTGGCATTGCACCGAAGCCGCGGCAAAAGAGAAGCGGCCCAATATCCTTTTTGCAATTGCCGATGATCAGTCCTACCCTTATGCCTCGGCTTACGGAACGAAAGGAATTCATACACCTGCTTTTGATGAAGTGGCAAAGAAAGGCGTCCTGTTCACCAATGCCTTTGTTGCTGCCCCGCAATGCAGTCCTTCAAGAGCCGCCATTCTTACAGGCAAAAACATCTGGCAGTTGGAAGAAGCAGGGACGCACAGCAGCTATTTCCCGAAGCATTTTCAAGTCTTTCCGGACCTGTTGGAACAAAACGGTTATTCCATTGGTTACACAGGTAAGCCATGGGGACCAGGGAACTGGAAAGATGCCGGCTGGTCCCGTAATCCTGCCGGTCCTGAATATAATTCCATCCAATTCAATTCAGTACCAGCCTCGGGGATCAGTAAAATTGACTATTTTGAAAATTTTAAAGCATTTTATTCCCAAAAGCAAGCTGACAATCCTTTCTTTTTCTGGTACGGAGGGCAGGAACCTCACCGGGATTATGAGGAAGGCTCAGGACTGAAATCAGGGAAAAAATTACAGGATGCTGCTGTACCTTCATTTCTGCCAAACGTTCCTGTTGTGCAAAGCGATATTTTGGATCATATCCTTGAAATAGAATGGTTCGATGCCCAACTCGGCAAAATGATAAAATTCCTTGAAGAAAAAGGAGAGCTGGACAACACGATCATTGTGGTGACAGCCGACAACGGAATGCCATTTCCGTCAGCAAAAGCAAACCTGTATGATTATGGGACACATGTCCCTCTGGCAATCTGCCGGCCCGGGACAATCCCCGGTAATCGGGTTGTAGAAGAACTGGTTGGATTGATTGACCTTGCTCCGACTTTTCTGGACCTGGCAGGAGTAAATGAAATACCCCTGATGAGCGGGCAAAGTCTTTACGGGATTCTTTTAAACCTGACTTTTCCCGGCCGCAAATATATCCTGACCGGAAGGGAACGCCATACCCATGCCCGGCCGGGAAACCTGGGTTATCCTTCGCGAGCCATCCGTACCAGGAATTTCCTTTATATTTTGAACATCAAACCTGACCGGTGGCCCGCAGGCGATCCGGCTTCCGTCCCATCAGAATCCAATGATGAAAAATCCTTATGGCCTGGTTATCATGATATAGATAATTCGCCAACCAAACTGATGCTGATTGAAAACCGTGATCAGTTTCCTGATCAATTCAGGACAGGATATGAAAAGCGTCCTGCTGAAGAACTTTATGATATCAGTAATGATCCGGGCTGTACCCGTAA
>JBDKTZ010000474.1:0-4382 GCA_039679975.1 Prolixibacteraceae bacterium | reverse complement strand
ATTTTTTACTGATTATTATTTTGTTGTTTTCTATTTCGTAGGTGACCGGAAGGATTACCGTGATATTGTCCAGCACGGTTGTCAGGTCGTCGAATAAAGCCAGCTTACCTGTAACCTGTATCCTTTTTGCATCATCATCGCAGGTAATCGGCACATCGTAATGCCGTGAGAGACGGGTCAGAATGCGTTCGAGAGGTTCGCCGGTAAACCTGAAAATACCGTCTTTCCATGATATGTAATCGTAGACATCGACCTTCTCCGAATGAAAGCCGGTTTCCGAGAGTGAAAGCATTTCGTCGGGTTCCAGTTTGACCGGATTACCCGATTTCATTTTCACTTCGACCGATCCCCGGACCAGGACAATCCGTTGAACAGGGTCTTCGTTGTAAGCAGAAACATTGAATTTGGTTCCCAGCACATTCACGAGAAAGGAAGAAGTGCTTACAATAAAGGGATTCTTTTCGTTACGGGCCACCTCAATATAGATTTCACCGTCTATCTTTATTTTGCGCTGATGATCTTCAAAAACAGTAGGGAATTCCAATACAGTTCCGGAATTAATCCATATTTTACTGCCGTCTGAAAGCGTAAGTGAGGAAATCTTGCCGGGGGGAACAATCAGCTTGTTCATTTGTAAAGCTCCTTTGACTGTTCCGGTGGTGAGCAGTTCTTTTTTTTTCGCCGTTGTGACGGTAATATTACCTTTCTGATCATAGATAATGTCTGTGTTTTCACCGAAAGTGACCGAGCTTTGATCGGGAAGCGTCAACCGGATCTCTTTATTTCCGGGGCGGTTTACCGGAGTAAGTTTTTCGCGTACCGGCTTTGTAAAGAAAGAAAAATAAGAGGCGATCAGCAGTATAGCCAGTGACGAAGCAACAGACCAGGTGTAAACCAATCTTTTCTTACGTATGCCCGATGTTTTGACGGAATGATTAATCCGTGCCCACCCGGTCAGCAGTTCTTCCGGTATAAACCGGCAGTCATTGATCCGCACGGAATTAACGATCCGGATGGCCGAAAGGACGTCATCCTTTTTCCAGGGATGCGTTTCAATAAAGTTTGTCCAGAACCTATCTGATTCTTCGTCAGCGGCCATTCTCCATTGAAGAAAAAGTTCATCTGCGGCAAAGTCGGCGGCATTAAATTCCGAATAATTTTTGTCTGTCATGTCTATAAGACAGATCAATTATTTTTTTGTCCCCATTTTTTTGAAAAAAATAAGAATGGAAGGAAATTAATTTAAAAATTGAGCGATTGTAAGTGAAACAGGAGGAATAGCAGCAATTTGTTATGCTCGCGGATCCGGATGATGGCTCTGGAGGTCAATTTTCTGACGCCATGAGGGCTCATGTCCAGTAATACGGCGATTTCTTCATAGTCCAGATCCTGGATAAAGCGCAGATAAACCGCTTCCCGTTGTCTGCTGGTCAGGCAATTGAGATATTTTTCAACACCGTTTTGGATTTGTACGCGGTCTTCGTCCCTGATCAGTTCATCGAGGACGGTTACTTTAACAGAGAAACGCGGTTCATTTGCGTCGATATCGACTCTCTCAGTTTGCGATTTTTGAATGTTGATGAGTCTGTTGCGCAGTGATTTGAAAAGGTACGATTTAAGACTTTTGATATTTTTCAGAAAACTTTTATTGGCATACAGCTTGCAAAACACATCGTGGATAGCATCTTTCAGCGTTTCCCTGTCAAAACCCAGTCCTGTGCCGTAAGACAACAAAGGGTTTGCGTATTTCCGGTAGATCAAGGCAAAAGCAGCATTTTCTCCTTTTAAAAAGCGAGTCAAAAGAGAAGCTTCGTCCTCCATGTTCCGAAGGGGATCAACAACGTACATACCGTGCTTTGATTGACTAACAAATATAAAATAAGATCCGGGAAAACCTACTGATGGCGTCGGGTGGTCTGCATCAAATAGGAATAATATAATAAAAGAGGTTTCTGCAGGCGGTATCTCATAAAATTTAAGACAGGCGGTATCTCATAAAAAAGGATGGCCTCCATACCATCCTTTTCTCCTCAACCAACTCTAAAACTATGAAAAAAAAACGATTCTTTGTACTTGTAATCCCTGATACAAAGATAAGAGGTTGAATCGTTAATCGCAGTCAAACAAGGTTAATGAAAGTTAATAATTCACTGATAATTATTTCTTTGGCTGAAAATCGGCAGGGAAGCTGACCTGAAGCAGCACCTCGCCTTCGCCGGTACGGATCCAGGTTTTGAATGCCCGTTCCCCTTCGGAGAGCTCAATGATCCTTCCTCCGTTCGGCAATTCGTTGTAGGTTGTTTTGCCTCCTGTAAAGCGGCCGTAAGCCAGGGCGATTCCATTCAGGTAAGCAACGTAGTCATTGACATGGTCGTGTCCGACAAAAGTGCCCATCACGTCGCCACATTCGAGCATGGCCAGGTACATTCCGGAATTGACCTTGGGAGAGCATTCATTTTCCAGCCGGACTCCGACCGCCGGATTTTTTTCGTTTTTGTATGCCTCGGTATATTCAGGCAGGGGGATATGAAAAAAAGCCAGCGCCGGCACGACTTTTCCATTAACGGCAGCCTGCTTCTTGCTTTGTTCGCGGTACCAGTCAATCTGGTCTTCACGAAACCAGCCGTATCCGTCAACCACATCCTTCATGGGGCTGTAAGCGTTCGAGTCCATACAGTAGAGCAGGGCACTGTTGGCATTGCCGGTTGACGATTTCACTTCGAGCACATAATTGCCGTATCCAAACACGTCCTGAACTTTCGGGACGAACAGGCAGCCCGGCAATTTAACAAGCAGGTCGGAGAGTTGGGCGCGGCTCAGCCCTTGTTCGTCATCATGGTTCCCGAATACGACGGCGAAAGGAATTTTGCGGTCAATAACGGGCTGAGTGACCATTTGCCAGCCTTTTTCAACCGGCTTGCCGGTAACTACGTCGCCCGTGAAAACCACCAGGTCGGGTTTTTCTTTTTCGAGCACTTCATTGATCGTCTTAAACGCAGCTTCCGATTTCGGGTCTTCGGGCTTGATGTGCGTATCGGTGAACTGCGCGATTTTAAACTTTTTGTCAGTTTTAAAACGAAGAGCGGGAGACTGTGCCAGTACAGGCGAAACCATGAACATAATCAATGCCAGGTTTATAAGATTTCGTTTGAGCATAGGATGCATTTTAGGTTAATTTCGAATAACACAAAAAAACGAATTTAAGTTCACACAAACAACCCACCAAAAAAAAAGGATGGCTTGCGTACCATCCTTTTCCCTTTAACCAACTCAAATCTATGAAAAAAAACTATGAAAAAAACTCTGCTTCTTGCTTACGATACAAAGATACAACGGGGAAAAGTTAAGCCGAGTCAAATAGCGTTAACGAAAGTTAAGATACTTTTTTGCAAAATTGCAAGCGTGAACAACACAGGAAAGAAGCTACGGAAGCTTTGGTTTTGATCAGGGTATATGAATATTTCGATGGTTTGTCTATTTTTGACATCTGACTAAACACATGCAATTGAAATCTGATCAGGATTATATTATTTGCCTGAAGCAGGATGATTACCGCGCTTTCGACAAATTATTCAGTAAGTATGCTGAAAGCATTTTTGCGTTTGTTTTCAGTATTTCAAAAGATTCTTTCATTGCAGAGGAAATCACACAGACCGTATTTGTGAAGATCTGGGAAAAACGGATGTTGATCGATGAGCATTTTTCTTTTAAGTCTTTTTTGTTCCGGATCACGTATAATGAAACCATTTCGTATCTGAGAAAGGAAAAGGCAGAAAGGAAAAGGGTCGAATTGTTTACTTCATCAAAACCATATTCTTCGAACGAAACCGAATATCTGGTTGAATTTGAAAGTCAGGAGTCGGCGGTAAAGGAAATCATCAACAGTTTTCCTGAGCGAAGGAAGTTGATTTTTAAACTGAGCAGAGAACAGGGTCTGACCAACAGGGAAATCGCGGAACAGTTGAGTATTTCGGTTAAGACAGTTGAGAACCAGATGAATTCGGCGCTAAAAGTATTAAAAAAGAAACTTGGCTCGGATGGCGTTTCCGGGCTTTTGTACTTTTTTATTTTGTTTTCGGAAAAAAACAGGAATACCGAATAGGTGCCGGGGCGGTTTTGTTTCGTATAGCTGCTAAACAGGACCCAAATGGATTTCCTTAGATTGATCAAATATTTAAAACAAAATTCAGTCACTCCTGATTATGAAGAAGCGAGGAAATGGCTGACAGATCCTGAAAATGAACGACAGGCAAGGGAAATGCTCGGCACAGTGTGGGCGGAAAACCGGATTTCATTTAAAAAGGGCATTCCCGATTATGATAAAATGCTTGGCCGGATTCACCATCAAATCAACATTCACCGACAGAATAAAGCAAATCTTA
>JBDKTZ010000562.1:0-10012 GCA_039679975.1 Prolixibacteraceae bacterium | reverse complement strand
GCTGTTTGCTGAACTCTATTTTGCGATCAAATCATTTTTAGCGGCAATTTTGCCAAACAACTTGTCCGGATCCGAAAATACCCGGTTCTCCTTTCGTTGAGAAATTAGGGTTGTCGGAGTGGACTCATTATTAAAATCGTAGGTTACGCGGCCCAGCCAACTTTTTCTTCCTGTTTCATAACCTGAACCGTTATTGTTTTTGTCTTCGTCACCTCCGGCAAAAAGTTGTGCTATACCATTCGAAATATAATTTGTTCTGGAAGCCCAAAAACTATCACCGAAACCCTCACTTTGTTCATATAAGGCTAATCCGGTTATATTGTGCAGATTATTAAAAGTACGACCATAATTTAAAGAGATGTTGGCAACATAAGATTTTTCTCCGCTAAAGCTTTCGCTAAAAGCAGTTTTATTTCCTTCTATTTTGGTGCCTGTAATATTGCCATCAGCATCAAACCTGTACATTGTGTATGGTAGCGATAGTCTTTTATCTAAAGAGAAATATCTGGTTCCTGAGTACCTGATTTTAGCCGATAACCCTTTGGTGACGAAATCAAGTTTGTGGTTTAGTCCTAAACTACCAGTCAGATAAGATAATTGAGAAGTATAATACCCTTTTGACTTCACATCTTCCACAGGATGCTCTCCTCCAACATCGCTTGGAAGTCCGTTTTCAGAATAGGCATTATAAGTAGGTCTTGTACGAACAACTGCATGGAATAGACTATAAGCACTTATTCCCGGCTCTTTTATATCCTCAATGCGGCCGTCGAGATCGACACTAAATGAAAGATTTTTATTGATATTTGCATCGACATTTGATCTAAGGTTGTATCTCTTATATCCAATATCCTCATACATACCATCCTGATCAAAGTACCCTAAAGAGAAGAAGTATCTTATTGCATCTGTTCCTCCATTAACATTAAGATTATGAGTTTGTTGAGGAGCATTGTCCCGAAATGTAGCATTATACCAGTTAACACCCACTTTCCCTGATTTAAAATCGGCCAGTTGTTGTGCGTTATAAAATCTGCCTGCCTGACCAGCATTATTGGGATCATATCCCATATTAAGTAATGCGTCGTTATAAATTGAAGCATATTCAAAAGCATTTAATAAACCTGGATATTGAGTGGGATTTTGCACACCAGCTGAAAAATTGTAACTAAACTTGGGCCTGCCTTGTAAACCTCGCTTAGTTGTAACAAGAATAACTCCATTGGCAGCCCTTGATCCATAAACAGCGGCGGCTGATGCATCTTTAAGAATTGTTATTGATTGTATTTCATTAGGGTCTAATTCGGAGAATGACCGTGGCACTCCGTCGACAATAGATAGTGGTGAGTTATTGTTATAAGTACTCATTCCACGAATTAATATTGAAGATCCGGAACCTGGTGAGCCAGATGTTTCAGCACTAATTATTCCGGATAATCGTCCCCCTAAGATATTGGTTAAATTTCCTGTCGTTGACTGTTTTATTTCATCAGTATTGATTGAACTTATAGAACCTGTTACTGATAGTTTTTTCTGCGTACCGTATCCAATAGCGACGACTTCTTCAATGCCCACAGTTTCTTCTTCCATAGCCACGTTGATGTTTCTTTTGCCGGCAACGCCAATTTCCTGGGATTTCATTCCGACGAACGAGAATACCAGAGTAGCATCGGGGGGTACATTGGGCAAGGAATAGTTGCCCTGTGCATCGGTGATGGTTCCCTGGGTTGTGTTTTCTATGGCCACAGTGACTCCGGGTAGGGCAGTGCCGGCGGAGTCGGTCACACGGCCGGAAACGGAAAGGGGTTGTTGTTGTACCACGAGGTCTTTCCCGGGTAATAATACGACTTGCCTTCCTTTTACAGTATAAGTAATGCCGGTTCCTTCGAAGAGCAGGTCCAGAATTTTTTCCACCGGGCTATTCAGTATATTGACGCTCACTTTCCTGTTCACATCAATCATTTCAGCCGAATAAAGAAAATAGAAATCGCTTTTTTCTTCAATGGTTCCCAGCACATGTTCTACTGTTTCGTTTTTTAGTTCCAGCGATAACCTGGTTGTCTGTGAATAGGTTTCGGAAGCTATTGTTCCCAAAAACGAAAACAGGATCACTATTAATGTCAGTTTCATTTTCAATAAGATTTTGGTTACACCCGGGAATATCCTTTCACGGGTGTAGTCATCCCATACTTTTATTTTCGCTTCGCGCGAATTGCTTACGTTCGACAAAATCTCAAACAAGTTTGGATTTTGTTCTCTCTTAATCGCAATTTTCTCTTCGCACGAATTGCTCACGTTCGACAAAATCTCAAACAAATTTGGATTTTGTTCTCTCTTAATCGCAATTTTCATATTTTTGCTTTGATAATGGTTTGAAAAATGGTCAAAAAGCTTTTTTTGACGTTTTTTGAATCTCGGGCAGGGAAATGTGCGACCATTTTCCTGCTTTTTTAGTTTTGTTTATCTCTTTTTTACCTCATAGGCAATTTATTTAGGTTCAGATTCGCTTTATTGGTGACATTTACTTGTTTTTAAGTCCGATCACTAATTTTTGCTTAGAGAAACTTCCGTCAGGTGATTTTTCTCCTGGAATAAGCGTATAACTGACCGGGGTGGCCAAGGCCATCAGTTCCAGCGCCTGTGACAATGTTTCAGTGGAAAAAGTCGCGGTGTAGGTTAATCGTTTTATTTCTTCGCTGGTAAATTCCACATCGATATTGTACCACCGTTCCAGCTTTCGGGCAACCTTGGCAATCGGGTCTCTTTGGAATACCAGTAAACCGTCTTTCCATGCAATATTCTTTTCTGTATTTGCCTTTTCAACAACATATTTGTTGTTCTCCGGATCAAACGCCACACATTCAGCGGGTGACATGGTTCTTATTTCCTGTCCTGCACTTTTCCTGAAAAGGATAACCCTTCCTTCGATAAGCGTTGTTTCAACGATGTGGTCACCCGGATAGGAACTGACATTAAAGGATGTACCGGTAGCTTTAACTGTTACATGATCGGTCTCCACAATAAAAGGTATCTTGCTGTTGTGCGCCACTTCAAAGTAAGCTTCTCCCGATAAAGATACTTTCCGGGTATTACCGGTAAAACGGTAAGGATATTTTAATACAGTACTGTTGTTTAACCAGACTTTGGTACCATCGCCCAATTCAATATGTAATCGCGAACCGGAGGGCGCCGTCACTTCCAGATTATTTAAATTGTCGGCATACTGCTTTTCGGGCAAATTTGTGTAAATCAACAACGCCAATACAGGTGGAAGTAATGCAGCAGCCACACGCGTTACGATCGTCAATATCCGTTTCTTTCGTCGTCCCTTTTCCTTTTTGAACTTATTTGTACTTTGATCAATATTGATGTAGCGGTGAACCTTGTCCAGTACCCGCTCATATCTTATTTTTCCCTGAGGACCAACTTCCGGTTCAAATTCATCCCATACTTCCTTGATTACAGCTTTGCCGTCCATGGTTTGGGACTCTTCCTTTATCCACAAGAAAAGCTGATCGAATTCCTCTTCGGTATAATCTCCTTGCAGATATTTTATGAGTAAATCTTTTGCCATACGTTGCCTTTTAGGTGAATTCTTTGCAGAAGAACAGACAAAACACAGCTTCATCTGCATATTTTAAGTACTACTTCATTTTTGTTTCTATCTGTAGAACGCTTAACCTTTGAAACGCCATTATCTCAAAAGCAAAAAAAATGCAGCAGAAATAAAAAATTCTGTTACAGGAAAAGACATGTAAAAAGCAGATTGACCAACAACGACTGATCCAGGTTTTGACGAAGATATTTAAGCGCTTTTACCATGTGAACTTCAACCGTATTTTTCGATATCCCCAGTTGTTCCGCTATTTCAGGATAGCTTAACCCTTTTTCACGATGCAGCAAAAAAACCTGCTTTTGCCTTTCCGGTAAATGATCGATCAGGTTGTGGACTTGATTGTTCAACTCATAAAACTCCAGTTCGCTGATGCTGTCAGGGGCTGAAAGGACAGCTGATGAATTTTTCAGGAATTCCAGATATTTTTGATCAACGATACGTTTCCTGATCAGGCTAATGGAATGATGGTAGGCGACGGTAAAAATGTACGAGTTCAACGATTTATAATCGTCGAATTTGCTGCGTGACTCCCATATTTTCACGAAGATTTCCTGTACAATATCCTCTGTTTCCTGTTCATCTTTCAGAATTTTGCTGATGAATGAGAAAAGTTTATGAAAATACCATTCATAGATCTGATCGAAAGCCGATACATCATCATTTTTCAAATGTACCAGCACTTCTTGCGTGATATTTTTGTTACCAGCAGGCAATTCCCATTTAGATTAGAAAGTTTAAGCTGCTAAAATAGAAAATATTTGAACGAAATCTTGAATCCCGGGACATTTTCACGAAAGGGTAGCAGCAGCGGTTTCAATTGCGGTTTTTTGCTCAGGTGCCAGCTCAGGCAAGTGTAGTTATTTGCTTACACGTTCCATATTATTGTTGCTTTTCCAGAATACAAATATAAATAGGAGATTTTGGCTTTATTCTGTTAATTTCTACTGTCATAAAAGATTCGTTTAATAGCATATGTTCCATATCAGAACTTGTAAAAGAATTTAATTTCGGAGTCAAACCAATAAAAGAAAAAACTTTAAGAACACTGTTTAATAAAGGAGCTTCACTCATACAAGGAGTAGATGAAATTATTAAACCACCTGGTTTTAGCAATTGATTTATCCTTTGAAAATACTTTTGAGGTTCTTCTAATAGATGAAATATATTAAAAGCAATAATCGCATCAAATGAACCTGCTTTGAATTTCTCATCGAATATAGGAGTCCGTTCGAAATCAATGTTCTTGATTTTTCGTTTCGAGGCTTTAAATTTACAGATCTCAATCATTTTGGCAGATATGTCTATTGCTTGAATAAAGCCCACATTTTCGACAATCTCATTACATATAAGCCCAGTACCACAGCCAAAATCCAAAACTATATCATCTGCATTTAAATAGCCTCTTGCCTTTTCAATAAAAATCTTGTATGCAATATCATTTGCTTCAATCTTGTCAAATTTTGAAGCTATTCTATCCCAGAATTTTTCGTCTTTATACATAGTGTCCAGATTTTTAAGTTGAACAATTATTTCAACACAAAATTACAGTGCCATGATAGGATAATACGTTGAGATAACCGGCGATAACCAGTGCATCTTCCAGGTTATAAATTTCTTCATTTCCCTCTTCTCCTCTTGCCCGGTGCCATACATTATACTCGTCAAAAGCAATGTAAACAGGCGTTTTTCTTTTTGCTTTTGCCAGCTCTTCACGAATAATTCCTTCTGTTATTTTTACAGCCTCTTCGGCAAAAGTCGTGGACGCCATGAACTGATAATAATTATAAAATTGCGTATATCAGGTGAAATTTAGTTATTTTCATGTTTATAATATTGTTTTCAGGTATTTCTTCGTTTGTTCCGGATAAAATTTCATTCTTACCTGCCAGATTAGTTCCTGAAGGCTGACTACTTCATACGAGTCGTCCAGATGATTTTTTAATAAAGTCGCGATTCCGCTTCCCATAATGTTCCCATTTTTTGCCTCCGCCAGTTCGTCACAATCTTTTCCCTGGTCAGAAAAATGGCTCCAGGCATGGATACAAACCAGGTTGAAATTCGGATTATTCTGATCTTTATCCAAACGATTGGCAATATATTTCGGGGTTCCTTCCCGTTCTCTTATGTAAGGTTCATTCCATAAGGAATATTTGATTGTGATTACCGGAATTTGGTATCCTTCCTTATTGGCGAACCAGTAGATATCACCTTTACCGCCGGCATAAGGCGTATATTGCAAGGCTATAATTCCTTCCAGTTGGTCATTGGCTTCAATAAAGGCCTGATAGGCTTCTTTTGCTTTCCCCGAACCAACTGATTCCTTTGCCATCAGACCTAACACCCTGATCCGGTGCTGTCGCATCCAGGCAGCAGTTATTTCTGCTTTCTCTTTTAAACATTTTTCTCTGTTCCTGTCCTTTCCGTAAGTGTCTGAGTAAAAAACACCTCCCCCCTGAACCTCAACCAATGTTGAATTTTCAGGTTGATGCTCCAGCAGGTATTTATAGGCAGCAGGAGCCATTTGCGGAAGGGTAGAGGCCGGAATACCAAAGGCGACTTTGTTGGCGCTGCTTTGCGGTACGTCATACCAATTTTCCATAAAGCCGCCCATCATCCATTGGTTATTGTCGCCATCGGACATGAAAAATGAAACCAGTCGTTTCTTTTTGTTATAATCGATTGTTTTTGGATTTAATACTTCAGCCAATACAGGTTCCTGACGATTTTCGTAATCGGAGTTAACCAGACAGTAATTATAAAACCAGTCATTGACTGCAGAAGCCTGGGCATTAACGGAAGCTACATCGTTTATTTCCTGTTCACTGTGTGGTCCGGCTTCCCAGCCGTAAATGAGCGAATGATCTTCCAGTGTTTTTGCAGCATCTTCATATAGACCCCAATAATCGCCGGTTGCAGCATCGTGCGGCCACGCATATAAATTCATAAAAAACCAGCTATTTTGAATCGCCACGTCACGTAACTCCCAGGTATTGTTTGGCATGACGACCAGACCATCCGGATTGCATTTTTCTTTGAACTCATTCCAGGCATCCCGTACGTGCTTTTGCGAGGCGTCGTACAATAGTTTATAACCGGCCTTCTCAAACTCAGCCTGAAATTCTTTATCGACAATAAGCCCGTTATATACATGAGAAGCCGTTACCGCTACCGTTCCGCTCTCCGGGTTTTGATCCATGTCGATAAGAATGTAACCGTCAAACAACCTCCGGATATTGATTTCAGTTTCTTCGGGCAGTTTTATTTGATCAGTCGCCAGCGCCAGAGGGCTGACCGGCGCGAGAAAACTACATCCCCTTTTTTCCAACGATTCTCTCTCTGCAAGGTAGGCAACACCATTATCCCTGCTGTTTACGATCCAGATACCGGTGTCTGTCTTCCCATCATTGATTGCCCTGGCTGTTAATCCGGAGATGGAAACGGCGAGCAGATACTCTTTTAACGCAGTTTGAGAGTCTGATGCATTTATAATTAAGTCCTGGCAATATCGGGGTGTTTTATTTATTGCCGGCAGGCGGTATTGCCCTACATCTTTTATCGGATCATAAAGGCTTTCATATTCTTTTTTTTCGGTGGTTACCTGGCACGACTGCCAGGCCATACAAACCAACGCAAGAAGGGTAAGCAAATATTTTTTCATCATGAAAAGTTAATTAAAGGATTTTGGGTTCTTATTGTCGGTCATTTCGAATTCCAGTTCTCCTCCGTTTTTGACGGAATTGTAGCCGATTGACAGGTAATCAATGGGAGTCCCGTTCAACTGTATCGCCTTCACATACTTGTTACTTGCCGAAAGGTTATTTGCTTTAATAGTGAACGATTTTCCGTTGGGCAGATGCAAGGTCGCCTCATGTACCTGCGGGGCTCCCAAGATATATTCTCCGGATACCGGATCGACCGGGTAAAAACCAAAAGCAGAAAACAGATACCAGGCCGACATCTGTCCGCAGTCATCGTTTCCACATAATCCGTCGCGTTTGGGCAGATAGAATTGATCAAATACCTTCCTGACAATATCCGCTGTTTTATCCGGGCATCCGGCATAAGTATATAGATAGGCGATATGATGGCTCGGTTCATTACCATGGGCATACGATCCGATAAGCCCGGTTACGTCGGGAATCCTGACATGCCCCGGGAGAGAATCCACATCAACAAAAAACAGAGAATCCAGTTTTTGGACAAAGGCCTCTTTCGAACCAAACAAGCTGATTAACCCAGGCACATCCTGCTGCACATGCCAGGTCCACTGCCAGGCATTTCCTTCCGTAAAATCCCTGTCTCCGTTTTCATTCATCAAAGCATACGGGTTAAAAGGCGTCTTCCATTTTCCATCGGAGCCTCTTGGCCTTGCCAGCCCCTTATCCTTATCAAACAGGTTTTTGTAAAAATTGGAACGTTTCAAAAAAAACTGGTAATCATCATCTTTTCCAAGTATTTTTGCTATTCGAGCCACGCAATAGTCATCATACCCTGACTCCAGCGTTCGGGAGACGGATTCGTCGCTACTCAAGTCGTACGGGAAATAGCTGTATTTATCATAGTTCGTCCAGTCAGCTTTTGTATGTTCAAAGGTTTGAGCATGTTTGATCGCTTCATAGGCAAACTCAGGGTCGATTGTGGTGTCCCCTTTTAAATAAGCATCCACAATGACCGGTATAGCATGATTCCCGATCATGCACCATGTTTCACACAGCCCGTATTCGTTGGTCACCAGTAAGCCGGTTTGACGGTGGCGTTCCAGCAGTGAGCGTACAAAGCGGCTGTTTTCTTCGGGATACATCAGGTTTAAAAACGGATGCAAGGCGCGGTAGGTATCCCACAACGAAAAGTTGGTGTACATATCGCCCGCGGTGCTTTTATGCAACTGATGGTCCCAGCCGGAATAACTCCCGTCCACATCGGTCACCAGGTTGGGCATCAGTAAAGCATGATATAGCGAAGTGTAAAACGAAATCCGCTGTCCGTCATCCACGGGCTTTATTTCGATCCGTTTCAGGTAGCTGTTCCAAACGACCGCTGTTTGTTTATGCACGGCATCAAAATCCCAGCCGGGCACTTCTGTATCGAGGTTATTGATGGCGCCTTTTTCGCTGGCCGTGGAAAGTCCTACCTTAACTTCAACGGCTTCCTGGTCGCTGGTGGAAAACCTGACCAGTAGTTTTGTTATTTTACCCGTTACCTGTCGCTTGTCAGCAACAACACTGTCTTCATATGATACAACCTGCTCAAAAGGTTTTGAAAAACGGGCACAGAAATAATAGCGGTGATCATGTACAAAACCACTGGAACGGCGCATGCCTACCATAGTTTGGGAATCGATTATCTTTATATAACTTTCCGTTGTTTGGTCGCCGATTCCGTGCTCAAGATCAATGAGGATTCCCGATTTTTCACTGGCAGGATAGGTATAGCGGTGAAAACCTACGCGGGGAGTTGCCGTCATTTCTGCAAGAATATTGTAATTGTCGAGCCTGACGCTGTAATATCCGGGGCTTGCCTTTTCCGAATCATGCGAAAAGGAAGAACGGTAGCCGGATGCAGGATCCTCCTCAGAACCCGGTACGAAAGGGACGTCGCCTGCAACCGGCATGAGCAGGATATCGCCCATTTCAGCAGCTCCTGTTCCGCTCAGGTGCGTGTGCGAAAATCCCATGATGGTCTTTGAGTCGTTATGATATCCCGAGCAGAACTCCCACCCGCTGATGCCATTGTCGGGACCCACCTGGACCATTCCAAACGGGGTTGTCGCCCCCGGATAGGTATGACCGGTATAAGCGGTACCAATAAACGGATCGACATAGCTGGATAAAGAAGACTGTTGCACCGATGAACAGTCAGTCATTCCAAAAAAGGCAATGATTGCAGTTAATGGGGGAAAATGAAAGATTTGATGTCTATTCATGTTTTGTTGTTTTATCTCTGATTTTTCTCTGTAAGGGCATATACGGCTTTATATCCGGGACGTGAGAGCAAAAGATTGTTGTTTAAATGTTCTTTAACATTGCAATACAGGTATAGTATTTTTTAAATTTATAATCAAATAATGAGTATAAAAATTAGCTAAAACGTTTTAGCAAAAATAGGAAAAAATATGGATTTCATTACTTTGTGACTGACGATCGGAAAGTATAATCCTTTTATAGCGTTGAGCAGTATATTACACCTACCTTGACAGTTCTGAATGACCCTCTTTTAACCCATTCTCTCCAACGTAATGAAACCGGTAATGATGTGTGTAGTCAAATTCATTTTTATTTATGATTTTCTTCTGTTGGAAACATGTAAACTGCAACGTCTCCCGGATCGAGTTCCATTGATGGTTCATATGCACTGGCCGGGACGATGGTTCCGTCTTTTAGTATTCTTTTCAGGCTA
>JBDKTZ010000582.1:0-12292 GCA_039679975.1 Prolixibacteraceae bacterium | reverse complement strand
TTCACCGTGATCAAACCGTATTTTATTTTGAGTATTTGGCATTATAATAATGTGACCAAAAGTAATCGGTCAGATGCAAATCTAATTCAAATTTTCAGTATAGTTCAAGTACCTCGACAGGTGTTTTAAAAATCTGAGTTTTTCGCATCCTGGTAAGGCGATAATTCAATCTGCTGAATTTTTCTGCGAACAACAAGCTATTTGTTACAGACGAACCTTTCTTGGAAAGGAACATCAAATCTTTTATATTTTCCATCGTAAATTTTTGAAGTGAAAAAAAGAGGCTTGTTTCGGCAGCCTTAAATGGACGACTTATTTAAATTCTGCAATAAATGTTTGCATAAATTTGTAAACTTTGAACCAAAATTGGTACACATTTAAAATTTGAAGATATGGCAGTGTTGCAGGTAACAGCAAGACAGTTCAGGGAGAAACAGAAAAGCTTATTCGAACTGGCGGACAAGGGGCAAAAAGTAATCATAAAAAGGGGCAAGAAGCAGGCTTATGTACTGACCCCGATTGATGACGATGATCTGTATTTTACCCCGGAAATGCTCAAAAAAATAGACCCGTCAATACAGCAGGCGCGAGAAGGAAAAGTCACAACGGTAGAGACGGAAGAAGAGCTCACGAAATTTCTTGACAGTTTATGAGCTACAAAATCGACTTTACCCAAGAGGCAACAAAAGACCTTTCCCGGATAAAGAAAAACGAACCGGCAGCATTTAAAAAAGCTGAAGAACTTATCAAAGAACTAATGGAGCACCCCTGTACAGGAACAGGGAAACCTGAAAAATGAAATACGGGTACAAAGGATGCTGGTCAAGACGGATCACGCAAAAACACCGCATGGTCTATTCTGTCGATGACGAAAAAATAACTGTCCTGATTATTTCAGCCACGGGACACTATGGTGATAAATAGCTATCTAAACTCATAGTGGCTTTCTACCGTTAATCTTCGCCCGGATCAATCTTATCACCTGTACATACACTTTATAAAGCAGCTTTTTGTTTTCCGATCCACGAAAAGTAGGAAATGTGTAATTCTGATGTCACTATGATTTCACCGGAAAGAAAAAAGAGCTACGACGCTTTTCGCAACTCTTTGATTATTTAAGTCGGTCTGCAGGGATTCGAACCCTGGGCCCGCTGATTAAGAGTCAGCTGCTCTACCAACTGAGCTACAGACCGATTTTTTTAGTGCGACAAAAATAGTTCTTTGAAATTTACCTGCCAAGGAAAACAGGAGGAATTTTAAGAGCGGGCGAAGATTTAATGCAAAGATGGAGCGGGGTCAACAGCCACACCTATCCGGATCCGGACAGTGCAGACCCCGAAACGGACCATTGGTAAAGGAGGACAGAAAAAGGGAAGCGACCCGGAGTTCCGGTACACAGGAGCCCCAAAAAATAACCGCCCGGACTGACCGGGCGGCTTTGTTATAATGAGATGCACATTTCGCATTAATCTTCGGTAGGTACCGATTCCAAAATGTCTTTGTCCACAAGGATGCGGCCGCAATATTCACAAACAATGATCTTTTTGCGGTTGGCAATGTCCATTTGACGCTGGGGAGGGATTTTATTAAAACATCCGCCGCAGGCATCGCGCTGAACGGTTACCACGGCCAATCCGTTCCGGGCATTCTTTCGGATTCGTTTAAAGGCCGTCAAAAGACGCGATTCAATCATCGCTTCGATTTTTTCACCTTTGTTTTTTAGCTTTTCTTCCTCAATGCGTGTTTCAGCGGTAATATCGTCCAGCTCTTTTTTCTTGCGTTCCAGATCTTCCTCGCGATCCTTCAATTGGGTCTTTGACGAATCAATCGACTCTTTTTTTGCATAAAGCTCAGCCGTGAATTCGCGAATTTTCTTTTCGGAAAGTTCGATTTCAAGCCTTTGAAACTCGATTTCTTTGTTTAGCGAATCGTATTCCCTGTTGTTGCGGACATTGGTTTGCTGTTCTGTATATTTAGTGATCAAGGCTTCTGATTCTTTAATTGCTGTTTTACGGTTTGCAATTGAGGTTTCAAGAGTTTTTATATCTTCCTCATAGTTCCCGATCCTGGTCTTTAACCCGGTAATATCGTCCTCCAGGTCCTGTACTTCGAGCGGCAGCTCACCTCTTAGCGTTTTAATCTTGTCAATTTCAGAGGCAACAACCTGTAGTTCATACAGCGCTTTGAGTTTCTCGCTAATAGGAACTGTTTTGTCTTCTTCACGGTACTGTGTATTGTTCATATCCAGAATGCTGTTATTATTTTTAAATTAAGTAGTTAACCGGATTAGTGTTAACTTCCGACAATCGGACTGCAAATTTAGAGAATTTTTTTGTAAGTAATTCATAAAAAAGTTCTTTAGTGAATTGCTCACTTTCAAAATGACCAATGTCGGCCAGTATAATTTTTCCTTCCGCCTCAAAATACTCATGATATTTCAGATCGCCTGTTAAAAATATATCTGCATGGGCGTTGACCGCCTGTCTGACGAGAAAACTGCCGGCCCCTCCGCATACAGCTACCTTCTTAATTTTCCTGTTTAAAAGAGGGCTATGTTTGATCACTTTGGCATCAAAAATAGTCTTCACCTGTTCTAAAAATTCCTTTTCCTCTACAGGACGATGAACTTCTCCTGTCATCCCGGCACCGGTATGGGCAAATTCGTTTTCAAGTGAATAGATATCGTAAGCCACCTCTTCGTAGGGATGTACTTCCAGCAATGCCTGGATAACCTGATTTTCAAGTATTGCAGGAAAAACAGTCTCAAACCGGATCTCCTGTTCAAAATGGACATGCCCCTTTTCTCCCACGAAAGGCTGACTGGATTCGTTGCCTCTAAAACTTCCGGTTCCTTCAAGGGTATACCCGCACGAGTCATAATTTCCGATATTTCCCGCTCCTGCCTTAAAAACCGCCTCCTGAACGGCGCCTGCATGCCCCCTTGGAATAAAGGTGACAAGTTTTCGGAGCTGCCCTTTTACGGGCGACAGGATATCGCAATTGATCAATCCCAGTTTTTCACAAATCTTGCTGTTTACTCCGCCAATTACCCCGTCCAGGTTAGTATGCGCGGCATAAACGGCGATGTCGTTCTGAATTGCTTTGATCACGCAGCGCCCCGTCTCAGTCTGCCTGTTCAGCTTTTTGATACTATTAAAAATCAGCGGGTGGTGGGCTATAATGATGCCGAAGCCACCCGATATCGCTTCATCAACCACCTTTTCCGTTACATCCAGGGTCAACAGGGCGCTTTCTATCTCGTCTTCCTGGTTTCCGATCAATAAACCGGCATTATCGTACGATTCCTGATAAGCAAGGGGGGCGAGAGATTCTATGTATGATGTGATGTCTCGGATACGCATTGGGATAAATTGAAAAACTGTTAACCGCTTCCTCACTTCATCTCGTCCTTCAGGTCAGTGAGCATTTTACGGATCAGGAGAAGACGTTCAACCAATTCATGATTCTGAACAGTCTCTTCCTTATTGTCTTTTAGTTTTTGACGGGCTCCGTGGATGGTCATCCCCCGCTCTTTAACCAGATGATAAATGAGCTTCACTTGTTCGATGTCGTCTTTTGTAAACAGCCGGTTCCCTTTTTTGTTCTTTTGAGGCTTGAGCATTTCAAATTCTCTCTCCCAAAAACGAATAAGCGAAGTGTTCACGCTGAACATCTCCGCCACTTCTCCGATTGTGTAAAAGACTTTCTCTATTTGCGGTCTCTTATATGGCACAATAAAAAACGGGTTTAATCGTATGATTGCCCCATATTGTTCGATATCGCAATCATGCGGTCGTACTCTTCCGGGGTCAGATCTTTAAAATAGAAATACTGGGGGTTGACAGGTTTTCCGTTTTTGTGAACCTCATAATGTACATGAGGACCTGTCGATGTGCCTGAGTTTCCAACGTAACCAATCACACTGCCCCGCTTAACGGTCTGGCCTTCCTTGACATTATACTCGTTCATGTGGCCATACAGGGTTTGATAACCAAACCCGTGATCGATGATCAGCGAACGCCCGTAACCGGAACGGGATTCATCAAGCTCTTTGACTACTCCGTCACCCGTAGCATAGATCTCTGTTCCTACAGGAGCGGTAAAGTCCATTCCTGTATGAAAACGACGGATCTTGTATACCGGATGGATTCGGAAGCCCCATCCGGATGCTGTTCTTTTTAAGTCCTTGTTTGAAATGGGCATAATAGCCGGGATGCTGGCCAACATTTTTTCTTTGCTTTGGGCCAGTACCAGTATTTCATCGTACGATTTTGACTGAACGTAAGCTTCTTTTGCAATAATATCCAATTTGCGGGCAGTATTAATGATCAGTTCCGAATTATCCAGGCTTTGTAACTGGGCATATTTATTTACACCGCCAAAACCCGCTTTCCGTATGGAATTGGGAATCGGGTCCGCTTCAAAAATAACCCGGTAAAGATTATCATCACGCTGCTGAAGATCGGCCAGCACCTTTTCCACATTTTGAAGGTTTTTGTACATTAACTCATATTGGGTCAGCAAACGCTGATTCTCCCTCTTTAGGTTTCTCGTTTTAGGCGTCTCATAAAACTGAAGTATAATCATGCACATAATAATACCCATCACAAGGCTTGTGACGAATAAAAGCATGATCCGTGGAAATCTTGCTTTGAAGTTATGTTCCAGTTTAATGTAGCTGAGCGTTTCCGGGTTAAATTTGTATTTCGCTTTTGCCATAGGTATCAAATTCTTTACTGAAATGCCACAAATTTACGTAATTAATCTAACTTTGCAAGACTTTATATCCGGCTGTTAGCATTACTAACAAATGTAATCGTTTCATTCGGTTAATCAATCAGGGAGTTAAACAAGAAGAAGCTTTTTAACAAATTTTAATAATATCAGGAATGATGGATCTGAATTCCAAAGCAATCAGGAAGGCCTTTCTTGATTTTTTTATGGCCCGGCAACATACAATTGTTGAATCGGCTCCGATGGTGGTTAAGAATGATCCCACACTCATGTTCACCAATGCGGGGATGAATCAGTTCAAAGATATTTTTTTGGGGAACCAGCCGGCGCGATCGTTGCGCATAGCCGATACACAGAAGTGTTTAAGGGTTTCCGGAAAACACAATGACCTGGAAGAAGTAGGACACGATACCTACCACCATACAATGTTCGAAATGCTTGGGAACTGGTCGTTTGGTGACTATTTCAAGAAGGAAGCCATTGACTGGGCCTGGGAATTTTTGCATGATGAAATGGGTATTCCGGCCGATCGCATGTATGCTACGGTTTTTGAAGGGAGCAAGGACGACAAACTTGAGATGGATAATGAAGCAAAGTCTTATTGGCTGAAGCATCTTCCGGAAGATCGGATCCTTTTGGGAAATAAAAAAGACAATTTTTGGGAAATGGGCGACAGCGGTCCATGCGGGCCTTGTTCTGAGATCCATGTTGATATCCGGGATGATGCCGAAAGGGCCGGAATTGCCGGACGTGAACTGGTTAATCGCGACAATCCGCAGGTGATCGAGATCTGGAATCTCGTATTCATTCAGTTTAACAGGAAAGCCGACGGGCGCCTGGAAGAACTGCCGGCCAGGCATGTCGATACAGGAATGGGATTTGAGCGCCTTTGCATGGTGCTTCAGGGAAAGAAATCAAACTATGATACCGATGTTTTCCAGACCACTATTGCTGAAACGGCGCATCTGTGCGGAAAAATATACGGAGCGGATCCGAAAGTGGACGTGGCGATGCGGGTCATCGCCGATCATCTCAGGGCGATTGCTTTTGCCATTGCCGATGGACAACTTCCGTCGAACAACAAAGCCGGTTATGTGATCCGCCGCATTCTGCGCCGGGCGGTACGCTATGGTTACACGTTCCTGGGATTCCGGCATGCGTTCATGTTCCGGCTGGTTGAAGTGCTGAAAAATCAGATGGGAGACGCCTTCCCGGAACTGATTGCACAACAGGGACTGATTGAAAAGGTGATGAAGGAAGAAGAGGAAAGCTTTTTGCGTACCTTGGAAACAGGTATTCGGCTGCTTGATGAGGTAATGGCCAAAGCCCGAAAGGAAAACAGGACGGAGATTTCAGGTGCTTCGGCTTTTGAATTGTACGATACCTACGGATTCCCGCTCGATCTGACCGAACTGATCCTTCGTGAAAACGGTATGACCGTGAACAGAGTTGATTTTGATGCGGAAATGGAAAAGCAAAAAAGCCGTTCCAGAAATGCTGCGGCCCTCGAAACCGGCGATTGGATTGAACTGAAAAAAATTGATGAGGTAAAATTTTTAGGATATACTACCCTGGAGAGTGAAATTTACATTTCCCGGTACCGTAAGGTGGTGCAGAAAGAAAAGGAGTTTTATCATCTTGTATTCGATCAGACGCCTTTTTACGGTGAATCGGGCGGACAGGTGGGCGATACCGGCTACATCGAAGCCGGAGGTGAAAAGATCAGCATTCTGGATACCCGGAAGGAAAACAATCTGATCGTGCACATTGTCAAAAACCTGCCTGCCAATCCTTCTGCAGCCTTCAGGGCCGTGGTGAATAACCATAAACGCAGACTGACAGCGAACAATCATACGGCCACGCACCTGTTGGATCAGGCTCTGCGGGAAATCCTCGGAACACATGTGGAACAGAAAGGATCGTTGGTATGCGCCGATTACCTGCGCTTTGACTTTTCTCATTTCCAGAAAGTCACCAGGGAAGAGTTGGCTCAGATCCAAAAGCGGGTAAATGAATTGATCCGGGAAAACATAGTTAAGGAGGAACTGGCCGATGTACCCTTTGCGAAAGCACAGGAGTTTGGTGCGATCGCTTTGTTCGGCGAAAAGTACGGCGATACGGTACGGGTTATTAAATTTGGCGATTCTGTTGAGCTTTGCGGTGGAACACATGTCCCGGCTACCGGTCAAATCGGCTCTTTTGTGATCACAGCTGAAAGCGCTGTTTCGGCCGGTGTGCGCCGTATTGAAGCGATCACCGCTGATGCGGCTGAGGCATACCTCAATGCGAACATGGAAGAACTTAGCGAGCTGCGTGCCTTGTTCAATAATACAAGAGACCTTTCAAAGGCAGTGAACGACCTTTTGGATGAAAACAACCGTTTGCAGAAGCAAATCGAAGGGTATGTCCGCGAAGCTGCGGCAGCCGTGAAGTCGGGACTGAGACAGAAAGTGGAAGTAGTAAACGGAATCCAGGTGATTGCGGCAAAGGTGAGCCTCGATTCGGCACAATCGCTAAAGGACCTGTCTTTCCAGCTCAAAGGCGAGTTGGAAGATCTTTTCCTGGTGCTTGGCGCCGAAATTGAAGGAAAGCCTTTGCTGAGTGTGATGATCTCCGATAGCCTGGTGCAGGGAAAAGGTTTGCATGCCGGACAGATCATCCGGGAGGCTGCAAAAGAAATGAAAGGTGGGGGTGGGGGCCAGCCGTTTTACGCTACGGCCGGCGGAAAAGATGTAGCCGGCCTGGATGCCGCTATTCAGAAAGCAAAATCATACGTATTATAAAATGGAAGGCTGCCCCGCGGGACAGCCTTCATCTCTTATCTTGCGCCCACCCAAGCCGGGTAGGGAGGTTTTTGCGCGCTGACCTGGTCCAGCCGTTCAATTTGCTCCGGACTGAGATTCCAATCCACTGCCCCCAGGTTTTCTCTGAGTTGCTCTTCATTGCGGGCGCCGATTACGATGTTGCTTACCACCGGTTTTTGAAGCAGCCAGTTCAGGGCTACCTGCGGAACCGATCTGCCGGTTTCGGCCGCAACTTCCTCCGTGACCTTTAAAACGGCATAAAAATGATCGTCGTCGACCTCAGGACCGCCGACGGTTCCGCCCGATTTGATGCGCCCTTCGGGCAGTGGTTGCCCGTACCGGATCTTTCCTGTCAGGCGCCCCCAGCCCAGCGGGCTCCAGACCATTAATCCTGTATGCTCATCCTGAAGCATCGGGATCAGCTCCCATTCCACATCTCTGCCTATAAGCGAATAATATCCCTGATGGATCACATAGCGCTCCCAGCCGTACCGTTCAGATAGAGAAAGCGATTTCATGAGTTGCCATGCAGTGAAGTTGGAGCAGCCAATATACCTGACCTTTCCGCTTCTTACCAGATCGTTCAGCGCGCGTAAGGTCTCTTCCTGCGGCGTTTCGCGATCGTAACCATGCATGAAATAAAGGTCAATATAGTCGGTCTGCAACCGTTTTAAGCTGGCCTCGCATTCCCTGATCAGGTGATATCGCGACGAGCCTTTGTCGTTGGGACCACTACCCACCGAGAAGGTAGCCTTTGTTGCGATCAGTGTTTGCTGCCGTCGTCCTTTTAGCGCAACTCCCAGGATTTCTTCGGCTGCCCCTTGCGAGTAGACATTGGCAGTATCGAAAAAATTCAACCCATACTCCAGACAAATATCAACCAGACGCGTGGCTTCTTGTGCATCGGTCTCTCCCCACCGCTTAAAAAACTCATTTGTGCCTCCGAATGTCCCGGTGCCCAGGCTGAATACGGGCACAGAAAGCCCGGAATGCCCTAATTTCCTGTATTCCATAAATCTGTTCATTTAATTACGGAACAAAATTAGGACACTCAGGCGGGTAGGTGATAGGAGCATTTACGGAATTTCAGGTACTTTTTACAGATTGTGTTTTTTTAGTGTCGAGGGACGTGTACCCGTCTGTTTCTTGTAATACCGGGCAAAATAAGAGGGATCGTCGTATCCCAGCAGATAGGCGATTTCATTAATGTTTTTGGAGCCTTGAAGCAAGCACATGGTAGCCTGTTTAATCAGCTGTTCGCGGATCAGTTGTCCGGCCGATTTTCCCGTTACAGTTTTAATGGTGTCATTAAGATGATTCTGGCTGACATTCAGCATTTGTGCATACCCGGATACTTTCTTCAGACGAACAGGACGTCCTTCTTTCAAGGGGCTGAAATCATCCATGTACAAGGATGTGAAGGCCCGCAGCAGCCTGAGTGCGGCATGGTTGGGATTATCTGCGCGGCATTCTCCTGCTTTAAAAAGGGAATTGGCTTTGTGAATAAGCAGTTGCAGGGCGCTTCTCAGAATGGGGGAAGAGTGTGAAGTCCGCTTTTCATATTCGATATGCATCAGTTCAAAGAGGAGAAGGTAATCCTGCATTTGTTCGTCTGTCAGATGGATCACCGATTCCCCGTCGATCCGAAAGAAGGGCATCCGTTGCAGCAGCTCCTTATTTTCAAGACCGACATTAAAGAATTCATGTGAAAATGCACACAGAAAACCTCTTTGTTCTTCCACCTCGGGTTGCCAGGAGGTAATCATTTCCGGGCCTGCAAAGCACAACATATTTTTCCGGATATAATGCTCTTTTAATCCGAACGAATGAATACCGCCGCCGGCGGTTACCAGAAACACCAGGTAAAAATCCAGCCGGTGCGCTTCCATCCGCGGATGTCCGATACACCGGCGGCTGATCTCAAAGTGACCTGACAGGTCTTGTGGCCACAGATGGTTTTGTTTGCCCTGGTTCCTGAACAGGGAACGTGTAAAGGTATGGATATCGAATACAGGTATGCGGTCGTGCTTCATAGGTCCTCCGTTTACTGACAGCGTTCATTTTCGCTGCTATTTATAACACCGGAGACACGCAGATGGATCAAACTTTTCCACTAAAGGTTGCTTTGGAGACCACGCTGTATTTTTAAACGCTCATTGAATTCATTCCGATAGGTATTGCTGATGGACAGAAAGATTTTACCGATCCTGATCCGGTTACCTTCGATGTAATTGATCTTAGATAAAGCAATTAAATGAGATTTGTGGATCCGGCAGAATCGATCGGAAGGAAGCCGTTCGGCAAAAGCAGAAAGACGCTCGTAAACGGTCAGTGTTTTTTCTTTCGTGATGATCCGGATATAATCGCCCAGCGCCTCAGCATAGAGCAATTCGTCCAGATCGACCCGGTAGATTTTTTTATCGGATTTCACCAGAATATAATCGGCTTGCGAAATCTGTCGCGGAAATTGATCCAAAAACCGGCCGATGGCTTTGAGAAAACGTTCCTGCGATACCGGCTTCAGCAGATAATCAATTGCTTCCAGTTCAAAACCTTCCACAGCATATTCTGAATAGGCCGTAATGAAGATCACGGCCGGCGCCTGCTCCATGATTTTCACCAGCCTGATCCCTGATAACCGGGGCATATTGATATCCAGGAACATGAGATCGACAAGATGGTGTTGCAGGAAAACACGTGCATCGACGGCATTCGGTAGTTCCGCCACCAATTCCAGTTCGGGGCATTCGGAGATGAAGCCGGCGATCAGTTCACGGGCCAGCGGTTCATCATCAACCAGTATGCAGCTGTATTTCTTCATTTTAGATCGATTTTCATATGCACGGTAAACAAGCCTTCGGTTGGTTTTATATCCAGCACATGTTTGCCGGGATAAAGCAGGCCCAGCCTTTTCTTCGCGTTGGCAATGCCTGTACCCTGAGGTTTTTCATCATCCGTGTCATCATTGGGAGCAACATGATTCTGTATAAAAAAGTCGATCTCCGCCCGGTCGATCTTCCACCGGATGATGATCTCGTTCGGCTTTTCAGAAGAAAGATTCCCGTACTTGAAAGCATTTTCAACAAAGGGAAGAAATAGCAGTGGGGCGATTTGCAGTTGCCCCGGATTTCCCCGGACATCGTTCTGAAGCCGGAAGTCAGATGCCAACCGGACCTTCTGAATTTCAATGTATTTGTTAAGGAAATCGAGGTCTTTTTGCAGGGAGACCAGATTGGTATCAGCCTCATAGATCACATAACGAAGAACGTCTGATAGTTTTATGATCAGTTCCGGGGCCAGATCCGATTTTTTCCGGGTCAGACTGTACAGGTTGTTCAGACTGTTAAACAGGAAATGCGGATTCAGTTGCGATCGCAACGCTTTGAGTTCGTTCGAAGTCTTTTCCTGTTCCAGTTGGTTCACCTTGAACCATCCACGGGCCAGCTTGACCAGCGTAGTCAACACCAGGTAAACTGCAAAAAAAAGACAAATGTCCCAAAAGGTATAGTACGCGATGAAATAATAGCCCGGAAATAAGTAATCGACCCAGTGCCCGAACAGCAACAGATAAAATTCAGCTCCGACAGCCATGGTCAGCAGGACAGCCAGTATATAAAGTACAAACCTGTTCCGGGCCAGCAGATGCGGAAAGAGAACGGAGTGGTTGAAATAAACTACCAGCAAAACGGGAATATGAAAGATCAGCGAGTAGACCAGATCGATCTGCTGAATTTGGGATGAAGCTTTCAGAACATTCACCAGGATCAGGAATGACAAACTCCAGAATGCCAGATGCTGCATCCAGTGTGCAGCCATCTGACGGGTTAATGTATCTTTTAGCCGGTTAATCATCTTTTGATCCGGTGAAGTTCAGCATCCAGACCATCCTCGAATGCTTCGACCGAATTTACGTATTTTAAAACAAATTTTTGCAATTCGTCCGGTTGAGCGGTCAATAAAATGTAATCGCCATTGTTTTCATGATGGATACGGATGCGGTTTTTTTCAATTAACTCCTGAAGCCATTTTGGATTGAACCAGCGAATGATGGCTTTGTCGCCTTTTGTGTCCAGTTTGGCAAAGCTGTGTACCGGCATAAGATGAAAATCGAGTACGGTCAGATCTTGTTTGTCCGGATAATCAGAAGCGTAAAAATCAAGGAAGTATGCTCCCCCTAACCTCACGATATGAATGGTCATCTCTCCCTCCTCAAAATCGGTTTGGCCTTTGTTTTTGATCTGAAGAGTAAACGAGGTGCTGTCCCTGTTTTCTGGTAACCGCTTACCTCTGTAATTAAAGTCGAATTTCCAGACAGATGAATCGCCGTCCAGCCATTCACCAACCAGCAGATCATTGGGGAAGAGATCTTTTGGGGTATAAAGCGGGTAAAAAGAAAAGACAACACAGCCGGAAAGGAAAAGAAATAAGGTTACGAGCGGAATAATAATTTTTGTTTTCATTTTGTTTTTGTAAAATTTAAACATTACTCAATTCGATATCACACGTTTAGAAGTCAGATTCAGAACAATCACTCAACAAAGCAACAACATCTTTTCAGGATATAAAATTTTATTCGTTAACCCGGGCAGTTTTCTCGCCGACCGATTGTTTTCAATATCTGGCAGCCCAGATACAACCAAATTTCCTAATAACTGTTAATCTTGTTGCATCAACGAGGGCAACCATTTTTTTTTGATGACAAAAGCATTATTTTTATTTTTTTATTATCGCATTATTAAAGAGATTCTTTCATG
>JBDKTZ010000547.1:0-3062 GCA_039679975.1 Prolixibacteraceae bacterium | reverse complement strand
CGGTGACAAGTTATATATTCGAAAAGTTCTTACAAGATTTGCAATACTGTTTTGAGGAAGGCAATATAGCTGAAGATGAGGTAATTAGACTTGAACGAGAAGTACATCCTTATATTGAAGCTACGGTCAAAGTAGAATTACTAGAAAATCAAGTTGATGTTCTTACCTTAAATTGGTCAGGGATTGAAGGGCAGCGGTTTTGTGATGAAATATATTCCCAGGCATATGCATTATTGGAGGACAAAAAATGATCTGGCACATAATCGCGCGCGAAAAATCGGATGATAGCTTTACTATCGAAAATTCCCAAAATGGAATTCCAATCCACATTGACTTGAGTGGTGTAGATAAAACCATTGGGATCAGGAGTAACCTTTCCAGCGTATTTGATTCCTATGGCGCTTTTCCCTCTGAGGTTGCTTCAGATTTATTGAAACTTGCAATGACGGTTTATTCAGCCGATAAATCTGCTGCCCGTGACCAGGCTTTTAATAAATGGTCTCGATATTTTCACATTTACCAACCCGTCAGTAATATTGATTTATGGAACGGAATAAAGGAAAAACTTGAACAGACTTTAGATTTCCTAACCGGTGACCATTGGGAAATTCACTTTCGGATATCGACTGAAAAACATTTTTGGGGGATGAAGGAAATTCAAGAAAGAATTCCCAGTTTTTCTCATTCACCAAGTGCTTTTGCTTTGATGTCAGGTGGACTGGATTCTTTTGCTGGTGCGATAGACCTCTTGGAAAATACACTTGGTGAAGTGATATTCGTCAGTCATTATAGTCGTGGAGGTGCAACGAAAACAGTTCAAGATCGAGTGTATTCACTATTAAGGCAAAAATATCCTGATCGTTTTTGCTCACTCCAGTTTTTTATTCAACCATCAGAAGGAATTATTGGAGATGTTGAACCAAGCCAGCGAAGCCGATCTTTTCTTTTTCTTTCAATCGGTGCTGCTGTTTCAAGCGCAAGTCACACAAATATACCTCTTAATATATTTGAAAACGGCTTGCTGTCATTAAACGTACCCCTTGCGGCTAATAGGGGTGGTGGCCTAAGTACTCGCACAACCCATCCCCACTTTTTATCAATGTTTCAAGATATTCTTGAATCCCTTGGTATAACTATGTCAATAGCAACTCCATTTAGATTCCTCACAAAAGGAGAGATGTTAACTGCCACAAAGAATCCAGGTGTTTTACAGGAGGGAGTGAAATTGACTCACTCTTGTTCGCATGGGACTTATGTTCGTTTTAAAGGTGGGGCATTTGACGATCATTGTGGATATTGTTTACCATGCATTATCAGAAGAGCTGCGACCACCGCGGCAGGAATAGAAGATGTAAATTATGTGGTTAATGTAATTAGCAATAATCTTCCTGCGAATAGAGTTGAAGGAAAAGATTTATACGCAATAAAAATTGCTCTCAAGCGACTTGATCATTTGACATCATCCCTATATTCTCATATACGTACAGCGGGACCTCTTCAAGGAACGCCTGAAGAGATTTCTCAGTATGTCGATGTCTATAAACGGGGTATGGCTGAAGTTCAAATGTTACTTGGTTGATCTATGGAAAATAATAAAGTAAATTTCATTGATACCCATTGTCACCTAGATCTGTATAAATCCTCCATTGATATTATTAAGGAAGCAGAAAAAGCTGGCGTTATTTTAGTAGCTGTGACAAATACTCCATCTGTTTTTTATTTCACCGAGAACCTATCAACCAAATATAACAATTTGATTCCAGCAATAGGACTACACCCTGAATTAGCAATACAAAGAAAAAAAGAGTTAGCCCTAATGTGGGATATCTTGCCAAGAACAAAGTTTGTAGGGGAAATTGGTCTTGACTATTCTTCTACAGATCAAAGTGAACGAAAAGTTCAAAGAGAAGTATTTTCCCAAATCATTCAACATTGCTTCGATATATCAAACAAAGTATTAACCATTCATTCGCGACGATCCGCTGTTGATGTGATTTCTATCGTAGGGAATTCTTTCCCTGGGAAAATAATTATGCACTGGTTTACCGGAACTCAAAGCCAAGCCGAGAGAGCTGTCCTAAACGGTTATTATTTTTCATTTAATTCATCCATGCTAAATTCAAAAAATGGACAGTTGCTGGCCAAAATTATCCCCAGGGAAAAGATACTAACAGAGACAGATGGCCCATTTATTAAAATCGATGATGAGCCAGTTCGTCCAGGATACATTCCTCTAATCGTATCAAAGATGGCAGAGTTGTTAAATGTGGAAAAGGATGAGCTCCAAAAGAATATTTTTGAAAATTTTCAGACATTGATGGCTATGAAAAACGGTTATGCAGAGTAAAGGTTAACTGTTAAATTTGGTTTTCTCTCGTTTTGGTTCTCAAGATATGTAAGAAATTCAATCCAAATAAAAAAACTGAGCCTTGTTTTACACACAAGGCTCAGTTTCGAAACAATTTAAATTCCAAATCCCATTTGCCCCTCCGGTACTACCTCCTTTCTTCGTGCCCGTCTGACCACCACTGTCTTCTTACTCACCCAATCATCCCAGGTCATCACTTTCGGACCAGGAATGATCACTGCACTCGGGGTCGTCAGGCTGCCCATCGGATTGTGGCTAACTTGCAGATCATCGGCAAACAAGGTCTGTAAGTCTGAGAGCTTCGCTCCTTCCAGCACATCACGAGCGAGCTGAGTGAGAAAATCGCCTTCCTCCTCCGGAACTATCGCACCTCCGACTTCATCCCCATAAACGAGCTGGGCGGCCTTCATCTTTTTTCCCATCAAAGCTAGCGCAGTTGCTTCCATCGCCGACGAGTAAACGGAGAAAATCGCTTTGACCGGCTGGGTCTGTCCCAATCGCCAGACACGTCGCACGCTTTGCCACAACGTATAGAGCGAATATTCGATCTCGAAGAACACCACGGTAGAGAATTGCACCAGGTCGAGACCTGTTTCAACAAGCCGTGGATTACAGATCAAAACATCGATGGTATTCACACGTCTGGCGATCCATTCTTCACGCTTGCGTGGGTCAACATTACCACCTAGTATGG
>JBDKTZ010000210.1:0-11517 GCA_039679975.1 Prolixibacteraceae bacterium | reverse complement strand
GGATCAGTCAGGACAACCATTACCCGGAGTAACAGTTGTGCTTAAGGGTACAACTACGGGAACTATTACCAACTCAGACGGAAGATACTCAATTCCCCATGTTCCTGACAATGCCGTTCTGATATTCTCTTTTGTCGGCATGCAAACCATGGAACTTCCGGTTGAAGGAAAGGCTGAAATGAATATTGAACTTAAAGCCGATATTGTCGGGCTCGAAGAAGTTGTCGCCATCGGATATGGTGTTCAGAAAAAGGTGAATTTAACAGGTGCCGTTTCTTCCGTGACGAAAAGAGAATTGGAGGCCCGCCCCATCACCAATATGACCAATGCTCTTTCCGGATTGGCAACAGGTGTTCAGGTTAACCAGGGTGACGGACAACCGGGCCGGGATGGCGCTACTATCAGGATCAGAGGGATCGGCACCATTGGGAATTCGGATCCTCTTATTCTTGTTGACGGGGTCGAATCGACCATGTCGGACATTAGTGTTGATGACGTGGAAAGTATTTCTGTGCTGAAAGATGCTTCAGCTTCAGCAATCTATGGTTCGCGGGCGGCAAACGGCGTTCTGCTGATTACGACTAAAAAAGGGGAAAAGGGCGTGCTGAAGGTGAATTACCATGGATACGCAGGCTTTCAGAAAGCGACCAGGCTTGAATCTTACCTGTCTGACTTCGCCACTTACATGGAGCTCAATAATGAAGCGAATAAAAACGTCGGGCTTGGTAATTATTATACGGAGAATGAAATCAATGCCTGGCGTCAGGAACCTGATCCGTTGAAACACCCGAATGTAGACTGGGTGGATAAGGTATACGGAAACACAGCTTTCATGCATGCCCATCACCTTTCATTTACCGGAGGAGGGGAGCATAACGTATTCAACTTTTCACTCGGATATACAAATCAGGAGGGATTGGTTCCCACGAATAAAATGGAAAGGTATAATTTTCGTTTTAACTGGGAAGCCTCCATTTCGAAGACACTTTCTGTTGGGACAAATTTATCCGGGACATGGACTGAAATTGTTGATCCTGCCAATACAGAGGTCTTTGGCATCGTCCCTGGCATCCCCTGGATCCAAAGTGAAGACGGACGATGGGGCGGGAATCAGTCGAATGGCACCGGGACGGTTACCAACCCGCGGGCGGCATGGACAAATAACTCGAATAATGAACGTACGCAAAGGTTCCTGGGTAAAGTTTTCCTGAACTGGGAAATTACAAAAGGCTTGACGTTTAATTCCAATTTTGCGATCCGCTTTTACAATTCGTTAAGAGACTCCTTTTTAGCCAAGTATGATATATGGAATTTTAATGATAATGCCGTAGTACGTACTTTTGGTGACCCGCAGACGAACATGAACAAAAATGTAGAGGACTATACATTGACTTCCTACTACACGCTCAATTACACGAAGGTCTTTGCAGATCGCCATAATCTGAACCTGATGGCCGGTTACAGTCTGGAATCGTATCGGGGCGATCAGTTCCAGGCAAGTGTTCAGAATTTCCACAACAATGAGATCCGGGTTCTTGACGGGGGGCAGGAGAATCCGCAGGTAGGGGGAAGCGCCTCCGAGTCGGGACTGATTTCTTATTTCGGACGCCTCAATTATGATTATGAATCCAAATACCTTTTGGAAGGTAATCTCAGGTATGATGGTTCTTCCCGTTTCAGGAAAGGGAAAAGATGGGGATTATATCCTTCTTTCTCGGCCGGATGGCGCATTTCAGAGGAAGGATTCATGTCCGGTATAGGCTGGTTGGACAACCTCAAGATCCGGGCTTCCTGGGGCCGCCTGGGAAATCAGGAGATCGGCCTGTATCCCTATCAGAGCGTCTACTCACTAAATCAGAACTATACCTTCGGGGGGAGTGTTGCATCGGGCATTGCGCAAACAGCCGTCGCCAATTCGGATATTGAATGGGAAACAACTACCTCCGGCGATTTAGGGATTGATGCTACACTATTTAACGGAAAGTTAAATGTAACGGCCGATTATTTTCACAGGCTGACCGACGGAATCCTGGTTCAGTTACCTATACCCGCCACGCTGGGGGATAAAGACGCCCCTTACCAAAATCTGGCCGAAGTGAAGAATACCGGATGGGAATTCGCCGCTTCTTATGCCGATAAGATCGGAAAACTGAAGTTCTCTGTGGGTTTTAACTTAACACAAGTACAGAATGAGGTCACCAAATACCTGGGAGATGTGCCTTTCTACAGTGGTCCGTTTATTATCAGGGAAGGTCTTCCGATGTATTCGGTCTTTGGCTATGAGTATTCCGGAATCATTCGGTCACAGACCGAACTGGACGAGCTGAATGCCAACGCCGGAAAAATATCAGGGGATCCTGGCGCATACTTCATTACTAATAAGACAGCTCCGGGTGACCTCAAATTTAAGGATCAGCTAACCGTCGATACAAATGCAGACGGCATTCCGGATGCATCCGACGGAAAGATCAACAGCGATGACCGCGCGGTGATCGGAAATACCATTCCGAAATTTATGTATGGTCTCAACATCACGGCAAATTACAAAGGGATTGATTTGGCCGTTTTATTCCAGGGAGTGCAGGAAGTGGACAGCTATCTGAGCGGGGCCGGGGTAATGCCTTTCGGCGTCAACGGCGACCGGGGCCAAACACCCTCCAAATGGACTGACCGGTGGACAACGAATAACCCGGACGCTTCATTGCCCCGGCTAACCAATAACAGAGGATATACCTGGAACGATCAAACCTCTTCCTTCTGGATGCAAGATGGGTCTTTCCTGCGACTCAAGAGCCTTCAGGTCGGATATAGTCTGCCTCAGACCCTGTTGTCGGGCATCAATGTGGAACGGATCCGGCTCTATGTCAATGGCGAGAACCTCTTTACCCGGACCAGTTTTGACGGATGGGACCCCGAAAGAAGTCAGCGCGAAACTGAAATTACCTATCCGAACGTGAAAACTGTTTCTTTCGGTGCGCAAATCACTTTCTAACTTTAAAAATCGATCATTATGAAAAAAATATTTTTGGGTTTATTACTGCTGCCATTCCTGATCCTGTCGTGTGAGGGTATCCTGGATAAACAACCACTCGACCAGATCTCTGAAACTACTTTCTGGGAATCGCCTCAAGATGCTGTCGCTGGTTTGAATGCCTGCTATGATGCCCTTCAAACCATTGGAGATTCCAAAAATCTTTGCGATGAATTAATGGGGATGCTTGACTGCCTGACCCCTGTTGGAAATTCCAGGGATGCAAATACTGCCGCGATAGCCAATGGAAATGTAGACCCCACGAATAACAGGATCTATCAGTGGTGGACGGCGCATTACAGGGGCATTGTCCGTTGTAATGACTTTCTTGATCATATTGAAGGAATTGAATTCCCTTCCAATGATGCGGGAAAAAAAGAACGGATGACTGCCGAGGTCAGATTTCTTAGAGCCTTCTATTATTTTCAGTTGGTTGATTATTTCGGCGATGTTCCGCTGATCATGCATATGCAAAAACTACAGGAATCTCAGGTTCCCCGGAACAGCAAAGACGAGATCATTACTGCCATGCTGGAAGATCTCAATAATGCCATCGGCAAATTACCGGCGTCTTATCCTCCGGCTGATGCCGGCCATGCTACTTCCGGTGCCGCGAAAACGCTGAAGCTAAAGTATCAAATGATGATTAAGGATTTTGCTGCCGCAGCCGTGACCGCGAAAGAGATTATGGATACACCCGGTTACAATCTGTTAAACAATTATCCGGCTGTTTTTTCACATACCAATGAAAATAATGCAGAAGTGATTTTTGATATCCAGTTCATATCCTTTGTCGGGGATGGTTCTTCGTTTGATAAGCTTTGGGGAAACCGGTCGGCAAGCGCCAACGGCTGGTCATGGATCCATCCAACCCTGTGGTTGATTGATAAATTTGAACGTATAGATCCAAATCCGGGTTATGAGATCAAAGATAAAAGGATACCTGCTGAGATTTATAACTATTTTGAAGGAAGGGATCCGCGTATGGACTGGACAATCGTGAGACCTGGCGCATATTTTACAGATAATAACGGGAAAGCACAGTTATATCCTTACCAGATAAAAAATTACGCGCACAGCCAGACTGGAATGCATTTGCGAAAGAACGTGATTGAAGGTCCCGACGGTATTGCCGATGATTCGCCGGGAAACTGGATCATATTCAGGCTGGCGGATGTCATGCTTTTGTACGCCGAGGCAAAAACGCAATCCACTTACAGCGGTGGCGCTCTTGTGACGGATCCGAATATCTGTAAAGCGATTAATGACATCCGGAAACGCGCTTCCGATAAACTTCCCCTTTATACGATCGGAACGCTTACCAAAGAAGCCATGCTTGAGCGTATTTACGATGAACGGATCCGGGAACTGGCATTCGAAGGATGGCTGACTTCCGATCTTAAACGCTGGAAACGGCTGGAACTGAATAGCGGGCTGCAGGTTCGCGGTTTGACGATCAATAATACAAAGGTGTCGTTCAGTGCCGCTCCTATTGTTGTAAGGGATTTCAAAGCACATTATTATACATGGCCAATTCCACAGTCAGAGATTGACGTTAACCCAAAACTGATCCAGACTACCGGATATAATTAAGCGAGCGGATGGGAAGGACCTGATCAGCGATGGAAGAAGCTACCATCGATTTCAACGGTATGGTTTCGTTGGTCGTTTTTCTACCGGTGACATATTGTATATAAACGGCTACAGAAATGTGATAAAATGAACCAAGTTCCCTTTATGAAGAGCAAATTGATCTCTTTAATTTCAGTCGCAGTATTTTGTTCGGGCGGATGTACGTCGGAACAGAAACTGCCAGAGAGTCCTAATCTGATCTATGTTTTTCCCGATCAACTCAGGAAAACGGCCATGGGCTTTTGGAATTCTCCGGAGTATCGGAATGCGATCACCACGCAGCCGGATCCCGTACATACGCCTTCAATTGACAGGTTTGCTGAAAAATCGCTGGTGTTCACATCGATGGTCAGCAATTGCCCGGTATGCAGTCCTCACCGGGGTAGTCTGATGACTGGTATGTTTCCTTCCCGAAGCGGCGTACCGATCAATTGCAATTCAACCAGACCTTTTAGCTCACTAAGGCAGGATGTGACCTGCCTTAGTGATGTTCTTGCCTCCGGAAATTATGATCTGGCTTATTTCGGGAAATGGCATCTTGATTTCCCCTTACCCAATGATCCGGAGAATCCGGGACATTACATCGACAAGCGGTGGCCGGCATGGGATGCCTATACCCCTGCGGAACGCCGGCATGGATTCAATTACTGGTATTCGTACGGAACATTCGATGTTCATAAGAATCCGCATTATTTTGACACGGATGGGAAACGGCATGACCCTAAGGAATATTCGCCTAAGCATGAGGCCGATATGATCATCCGTTATCTCAGGAATGAACGAAGACGATCAAAGAAGCCGTTTGCGATTTTCTGGAGCATGAATCCGCCACATCATCCTTATCGTTCAACAGAAGATTGTCAGGAAGAAGATTACCAGCTTTATCGGGATAGGACGCTTGCAGATCTCCTGGTACGTGCAAATGCCGATACGACGATGGATAAAGCCTCGTCGTCCGGATTTTACTTTGCAAATGTGACAGGCGTAGACAGGGAGTTCGGGCGGATTCTCAGCGAATTAGAGAGGTCGGGGCTTGACCGAAACACCATTGTCGTCTTTACCTCCGACCACGGGGAAACCATGTGCAGTCACGGCGTGGATGATCCTAAAAACCAGATCTATGATGAAGCGTTCGAAGTGCCTTTCCTGATCCGATGGACCGGTAAGATCAAGCAGGGAGTCACCGACCTGCTGATGGGTTCTCCCGATATTATGCCCACCATGCTTGGATTAATGGGATTTGGCAGTAAGATCCCGGCAACGGTGAAGGGAACCGATTATTCATCATACTTTCTGGGGAAGAGCGAATCTGTACAACTTCCGTCATCGGCTCTGTATTTGAGAAACATTGACGGCAAAAAGGACATTGCAGGGATCGTGCGGGATTATTTTCCGGTTGCCCGCGGAGTCAGAACAAAGAGGTATACACTCGAATTGACGGTGAGCGAATCATATCAGCTGGAAGCCACGAAATTCTTTGATAATCTGAACGATCCTTATCAATTAATAAATCTTGAAGTGGACCCCGGGAATCCGGTTGTTCGTCAGCTACTCGCGGAAATGGCGTTCTGGCTGAAAAAAAGTGAGGATCCCTGGTATGAGAAAAAGATCTTAAGAGAATGGATCAAGTACGAATAATTCAAACATAATTGATGATTGCAGGATTATCTGAAGTTGGTGTTGCAACGTGTTTGGGAAAATAAACTCTCGTAAAGCTGAAATGGATATGTGAAAACGGACGATCATAATCTGTGGGCTGAGTTTCTAAAAGGTAACCAATTAGCCTTTATTTCGATCTATGACCGGTACGTAGACATGCTTTGCATTTATGGCTCAAAGCTTACTGCAGATAAAGAACTGATTAAAGATTGCGTTCAGGACGTGTTCTTCGACCTCTATGTGAAACGGCACACTCTGTCCAAAACCGATAATATTAAATTTTACCTTTTAAGAACGTTTAAAAACTCGGTGATCAGAAAATTAACCAGGGAAAGAAGGATCAGGGAACTGAACAGAACTGTGGTCACAGATTTTCAAGTTGAATATTCATTTGAAAGTAAGGTGATATTCAATGAAACTGAAGAAGAAAAGAGGAGATTGGTAGAGAGAATTCTGAATAAACTTAACCATGAACAAAAGGAAATTCTTTTTTTACGTTTCATGGATGGCTTAAACTATAATGAGATATCGGAAATGACGGGTATCAGGGCTGATTCTGTAAAGAAGCAGGTTTATCGTATCGTTAAAAAAATAAGGGCGGTCCTCGGACCTAAATCCAATTTCACAGTGATCTTAATTCACACTGTTTTTTCAACTAATTCGCGAGGGAGAATTCCTTCTTCCAATCCCGCAGCTAACTCATATAATCATCACCTTTGCAGCTCCAAACAAATTTCCTGAAAAAAGTGTCCACGTTTTGACGTCTCATTTACTTATGTGGTAAACAGCACGCGCAAAGATGAATAACTTCTCGGAATATTTGGAAAATGAGGATTTTATTGATTGGGTGTTTAATCCGGATGAGGCGAAAGATTTATTTTGGAATAATCAGATCTTAAACAGCGCCGAAAAAGCAAAGGCAATCCTCCAGCTGAAAGAGATCCTGTCTTTTCTTATACCGGCTAACACGCCTCTTACTTTCAAAGAGCGGTCTGAGGTATTAGCGTTGCTTTTGGATAAGATCAAAGACTATGACGAGCGACAATCCCGGAGAAAACTTTATAGAATTATATCCGGGTCAGCAGCCATGATATTCCTGCTGGCAGCGTTGGGGAGTAATTATTTTTTTAAAGGAGAAAAAAATAATTACTTAGAGTACGCGGCTGGTATTGAACAGATCAAAGCTGAAAAAACGGTTAAACTTATCTTTTCCGACAGTACACAGATTGCAATAAAAAGCGACGACTCAGTTTTAAGCTATAATCAATCGGGCGAAATTATCGTTGACAAAACAGATACCATTTATTCGCGTGACAATCTATCCAATAAGTTGATCGTCCCCTATGGGATGAGAAGCAAGATCATGTTGTCGGACGGCACATGGGTTTATGTAAATTCAGGGAGCCAGTTGATCTATCCTCCTGTGTTTAGAGGCCATAAGAGAGAAATTTTTCTGGATGGAGAAGCCTATTTTGAAGTGGCGGAAAACAGGAATTCGCCTTTTATTGTGAGAACTCCCCGGGATGAATATTCTGTTCATGTTTACGGTACAAAATTCAATGTTTCAGCCTACAGTATGGATGACAGGTTTGAAGCGGTACTCACTGAAGGAAGTGTTACTGTTTGCCATCAAAAGGGGATTTTTGCAAGGGGAGAGACAAGGTTATCTCCGGGTGAAATGTCATCCTGGAATATTATCACCGGTCAGGAACGGATAGTTAAAGTGACACCTGCTAATTATATCCTTTGGACGCAGGGATTACTCTTATTTAATGATCTGGAATTAAACCGGATCACGAAGAAGCTTGAACGATATTTTGACATTAGGATCCAATTTGCAGATCCTTTAAAAGGGAATATTCTTATTGGAGGGAAACTTGATCTGAATAACGAACCGGAGGTTGTCCTCGATAACCTGGCTGTCACAGCCTCCCTTAAATTAAAAAAGTTGAATAAAAAACAATTTGTGATTGAGTAAAAGGGTGGAGAATGCAACAACATCCTTCGCCCGGATTCCTGATTACCAAATCAGGAGAGTTAGTTTTTAATTAACGGAATAAATTTATGAAAAAAAAATGGTCGTTCAGACCCGCGGTAATCGGGCATCTGAAAAAGTTAAGTCGTATGATGAGGTTAACGGCATTCATTTCACTTCTTTTTGTGTTCCACGCGATGGGAATCGAGAGTTATTCCCAAGGTACTAAGCTTACTCTGCAGCTGGAGAACGTCTCCCTGAAAGAAGTTTTTGAAGAGATTGAAAAACAAAGCGATTTTGTTTTCCTGTATAACCTTGAGGTACTTTCAAAACAAAACCTGACATCCGTTAAATTTCAGGAGGCACCTCTTGAAAGTATCCTGGACAAAATTCTGGATAAGGATAAGGTCGATTATCTGATCAGAGACCGTCAGGTCATTGTTAAAGAAAAAGTGAATGGGAGGCTGGACCAATTTAGGGAAGAGAAAACGGTGCAGCAAGGAAAGCGTATTTCCGGAAATGTAAGAGCGGTAAACGGCGACCCGATCCCTGGAGTTTCTGTGTTGATAAAAGGAACAACCAGAGGTGCGATTACAGACAGGGAAGGGAATTTCAATCTGGAAGTTCCTTTTGATGCTCAAATTCTTGTGTTTTCGTTCGTGGGGATGAAGAAGATGGAAATACCTGTTACCGGAAAGTCAGTGGTGAATATCGTAATGGAAGAGGAAGCCGTCGGACTGGAAGAGGTTGTTGCGATTGGTTACGGAACAATGAAGAAAAGCGATCTTACGGGTTCGGTAACTTCGGTAACATCAGAAGAATTTGCGAAAGGTGTTGCCAATAATGCCCTTCAGTTGCTGTCAGGGAAAGCATCAGGCGTGCATATTAGTCAGGCTAACTCTGAGCCGGGCGGAGATCTGTCCATCCGGGTACGGGGAGCCGGATCCATTAACAGCAGCAATAACGTTTTAGTGGTAATTGACGGACTGCCGGGAGCCAATCCGGCCAGTCTAAATCCGGGTGATATCGAAAGCATCGAAATATTGAAGGATGCCTCTGCTGCCGCAATATACGGAACGCGTGCAGCAAATGGCGTTGTCCTGATAAATACGAAAAAAGGGAGCGAAGGTGTTCCACAGATTACCTATCATACCTATTGGGCTTTTCAGACGCCCGGTTACAGAATTGACGTTTTGAATGCGACTCAATACATGCAAATGATCAATGATATTAGCCGGGACGCCGGGAGAACGGTCCCCTTCACCGACACGGAGATTACGGCCGCGGGAGCCGGTACGGACTGGCAGGATGAACTGTTCAGAAATACCTGGGCCAGTAACCATCAGCTTGCAGTAAAAGGAGGTAATCAGCATTCAAAATATTACGCTTCACTTGGCTATCTTGATCAAAAGGGAATCATGGTCAGTTCGGGGCTGAAAAAATATAACGTTCTTGTCAACCTTGAATCGAGCCCCGGTGACAAATTCAAATTCGGGCTTAACCTGACCGGGATGTTAAGCATGAAAGATCTGATCTCCAATGCCAGCGACGGGCCTAATGAAGATGCTGATCCTCTGAATGCGGCCATTCAGTTTGATCCACGGTTGAGCCCGGTAAAAGATGAGAACGGGAATTACCAAAGGAACTCTTCAATCGCGCTGGACAACCCCGTCGCCATGGCTTACGGTTACGACGATACCGACAGGGACAACATGATCGCGGGCAATACATACGCGGAACTAAAAATTTTGGATGAACTGAAAATTTCAACACGTCTCGGCGCAAGTATCAATAACAATAGATACGATGAATACAAGGACCGTACAACTGAAAAAGGGAAAGCGTCAGGTGGCATTGGGAGCATAACCGGCAGGATCAACAATTATTGGATGGCAGAAGGTCTTGTAAATTATGATAGAGTATTCAAGAGCCATCATATCAGCCTGATGGCAGGTGCTACAATGGAAAAATTTGAAAGTTTGGAACAGTATTCCTATGCAACCGGATTTCTATCTGACGTCACCGGCACAAACCTGTTGTCTAGCGGGAACAAGGAAACTTTTGACGTGAATTCATCCAGGATAGTGCATACTTTGCAATCATTTATTGCCCGGGCCAATTACACCTTTAACGGTAAGTACCTGTTCACGACGACAGTAAGAAGGGATGGTACCTCCCGTTTTTCAGAAAAAAATAAATACGCTATTTTCCCGTCCGTGGCAGTTGGATGGAGGATCACGGAAGAACCTTTTATGAAAAATTTTCCACAAATCAGCAATATGAAATTCAGATTTGGATACGGTCAAATGGGGAATGAGGGCATCAATAATTTCGAGACCAGGCAAACGTTCATTTCGGGAGGTAATACCGTGCTTGGCGGTTCAATACTCAGTGGCGCCCAACCGGCCCGCATACCAAATCCAAATCTGAAATGGGAAACCACGGAAGAATTTAACTGGGCCCTGGACTTTGGTTTTTTTAATAACAGCATTTCAGGAAGTGTTGAATATTACATTAAAAATACGATTGACCAGCTGTTTAATCAGCCGGTGCCAAGATCAACCGGATTTACCAGTGTACGAACCAATTTCGGGACTGTAAGAAACAAGGGGATTGATCTTAACCTGACGTCGCGGAACCTGAACGGCAATCTGAAATGGACTACCAGTCTCACCTTGTCAGCCCTTAAAAATGAAGTCATTAAACTTCCTCCTTTTGTAGGCGATCTGATCACTTCAGGAAGGATCGGCACCTTCACCACGGACTATGCCCTCGTACAGGAAGGATTCCCGATGTATGCCTATTATGGGTATAAAATAACCGGGATCTTTCAGGAAGGCGATGACATCGCGAATTCGGCACAACCCACCGCAAAACCCGGGGAACCGATCTACCTGGATCATGATCCCAATAAAAAGATTGATGCCGCCGACCGGGTGGTTTTGGGGGATCCTCACCCCGATTTTACTTTCAGCCTTAACAATACATTATCCTATAAGAACTTTGATCTGGAGATTTACCTGTTGGGGGTTGAGGGGATAGAAACTATTAACAATAACATCGTGGAATCGCTTAAACCCATAAACTTCGACAGGAACATCATGACCAAACACTACACGGACCGGTGGACTACCGGGAATCCGGACGCCGCATTTCCTTCAGGAGTTAATTCTTCCGTTTATTTTAACGGGGGAAAAATCATCAATTCCTATACGGTACA
>JBDKTZ010000020.1:0-7453 GCA_039679975.1 Prolixibacteraceae bacterium | reverse complement strand
AAGTACAGATACCTTAAAAAACCAACCATACACGAAGAATACTAACTAAACTTAAAGAACTAAGCTAAACTAATTGAACAAAGGATAATCGAATTCTGAATTAACATTTTTGCCAACAAACCAATTTCTGTTTTTATTCTATATGTTTTAATTTTCTAAGTATTGCCAACGCTTTTTCGCTGTAAAAATTTTTGCTGTTTGCTATCTTTTCAAATTGACGGATCGCATTTTTGCGGTCATCATTCTGAAGATAACACAATCCGGAATACCATTGGGCCTGATCCACGAAAAGATTATTTCCCGTTTTTATTACTTGTCTGTAAGAAGTGATTGCCTTTTCGTATTGGCCGGTTTCCTGGTATGCCATACCCGAGTAAAAATTTCCCACCGGGTTATCCGGATCCTGGTTGAGGATTACGCGGAACAACTGCAATGACTCATTGTAATTCTTTTCGTTGAACTGCAACAGTGCCTTACTGATTTCAGTGTCCAAACCTGTTCCTGACGAACGGGATATACCGGTTGCCGGATAATTCGTGTAATATTCCCCGTAAAGATCTCCGGTCGAGGAGAAATTATTTTTTAGCAGACTATTGACCCCCAAAAGGAGGATGAGTGAAGCGGCGACTGAAACAGCGGCCAGCCTTTTACGCGGTATTTTTGCAACGAACGAACGCTCCTTCCGTTTTTCTTCGCTAATATCCTGATTAATTGCATTCAGTCGCGCTCGTAGAGCCATGACGTCATTTTCCTGAATAGCTGTATCAATGTCCTGATAAAGATTCACCTCTGCGACCAAATCGGGGTTATTTTCCATTTCCGATTCAAAACCAGCTAACTCTTCTTCTGTTAACTCCCGGTGAAGATACCGGTCAATTTCATTTATCTTCATGGATGTGGAAGTCTCTGTTTCGCAAAGATCCTGCAAAGCAGCCCTTAAATCCATAATGTCAGTCTCAGCAAGTGCCAGATCTGCCTCTCTATATAAGGAAATATCTTTTTTCAGGCTGAAATTAAATTCCAGCTCCTGATTGAACGCATCCAGTTCAGCACCATCAAGTTCTTCTGAAAGGTATCGGTCTATGTCGTCGGACTGGTAAGGATGCGCGGGAATATTTTCGGCTATTTGCTGTAGATTGCCTCTGAGATCGATGATATCCTTCTCATCCATGGCATCTTCCACGTCGTCCATGATTCGTTGGTCGGCCGAAGATAAAAAAACATCCTCGGATATTGCCGTGGGAATTTCCCGGTATAATTCGTAAATATTTTCCTTTTCAGCAATGTGATGCTGAACCAAGTGGAGAATGGGTAGTCCTTCATCAAACAGTGCAACGTCATGCACCGACACGGGCTGCGTCATCATTTTAAATGATGATAAATCTTCCCTGAGAGAAAAGCTGTACTGTTTACTTTTAATGACGGGATGGACTTTCCCCGGGGGAGTATCGAGCTGATGAAGTTGATCACGCAAAGCCATGATATCCGTCTCACGAACAGCATTTTCCACCTGCTTGTTCAGTTCCAGTTCATCCTGTAACTCCGGATCCGTCTCCAACTCGGCCTTAAATTTTTCTTCTTCACCGGATGTCATTTCCCCATTGAGGAACCTGTCAATGAATTCCGTGAACTTTGACTTACGTATCATCTTATATAATTTTAATTAAGTTCTCATTCACACATGCACATGTCCATTTACATCTGCATCCGCGACGCTAAATTATAACTTATTCTTCCTCCTTAAGCTTACCAAACCCATGAAAGAATAGAATCTCCGTTATTTCTGTTTTTATCAAAGAATTCTTCTTATACGAAAAATCCTGTGCCGGCATATAAATACACATCCGTTCAGTTTTCCTGTATTAAGGATTGTCCGGAATATGGATTTCCTTTAATATATGCAATACAGAAGATCTGTTATTATGGAATAGCAGGAAAGTGGATTAATCCCTGTCATTAGGTTCAACAGGTACATCAATATCACGACCCCTGCCGTCACCACCTTTAATATGATTTAATTCTTCTGCGGTTAAAATTTCAAATGCTTCAAAAATGTTGTTGTTGGCAAATAAAGTTTTCATTACTTTTAATTTTTTACGGTTAATACTTAATTCTTAATTATCCTTTGTACCTATTAATCCGGTGAGGAGGTAAAATGTGACGCCTAAAAGGCAATTATTTTTTTAAAAAATGAAAATATTTTTTAAATCACTGACAATCAGCATGTTAAAAATTGTTGTTTTTTTATTTTTTTTACATCTTTCACTTGTTTCTTTTTCTGATCAGCTTGACAGGCGTTTTAAGCAGGACAGCCTGATGATCGGTTCGCTAAATATTGAAGGGAGAGAAGCACAGAAAATCGGTGATTTTGAGAAAGCGCTTTCTTTGTATCGCAGTTCATATGTATTGAGTGAAAAACTATACGGTAAGCAGAACCAGAACTTATTTTTGCCTCTGATCAACACCGGGATTGTTTATAAAAACCTGGGCGAGTATAATAAGGCCATTGAAACTTATATTCAGGCGGAAGAACTGATCAAAAAGTTTAATGATGAAAATGATCCTCGGCTGGGCTTTGTCTATACCAATCTGGGAACGATTTATAAAATTCAAGGTGATTATGTGAGATATAATGAATTTCAGAACGCAGCCCTTCGCGTATTCTTAAAAGATTCGGCACGATATTCTTCTCAAATTCAATTAGTAAGAATAGCATCTGTTGATGCTATCTTCTTGCAAAGAGAATTCGATAAAGCTATTTTAATCAGCAAAAAACAGATGCGTAATACAGATGATGAAAATAGGTCTTATTATACCAGTTTGTTAGCGCGTACCTATGAACAAAAAGGGGATATTGATCTGGCTGAGAAATATTATCAGCAAACTTTCCGTATTCTTGAGAAGCTGTATGGTAACGACAGTTATGATCTGGGGCTCGAATACACCAACTACGTTTATTTTTTGCTTGCTTCGAATCGGCTTGAGCAGATACCGATGTATAATGAACTCGCGCGTAAAATCATTTCCAAATATTTTACCGAAAAGAGCACGCAATACAGCGAGGTTATGCTGAATCAAGGCAACTATTATTTTTTGCGAAATACTGAAGCCAGCAATATTGACGACTTTCGTAAAAAGCGAAGAGCAGACCTGAATGAGGCATTGAGTTTTTACCAGAAAGCAATTATCGCAGGTACGACCTCCTTCTTTAATCATGATCTATATTCCAATCCATTGCCGGACCAGGCTGTCTCTGAGATTCATCTGCTTCAGATCATGAAGGAGAAATCAAGGTGTCTTCAGGTGTTGGGTGATTTAAATCTGTCTGACCAGCAGACAGAGGAGGCTGTACTCAGATATAAAGCTGCTTTAGCGGCGATCACGTTATCAGCCGACCTGATTCATTTAATCAGGACCGGCTATGTGTCGGAAGACAGCCGTCTGATCCTTTCGGAAAGCGAAGGATCTGTTTTTTCGGAAGCCGTTAATATTTGCTATAAATTATACCGGCAAACGGATGACGTTACCTATGCGTACCAGGCTTTTCAATTTGCTGAGAGAGGCAAATCGGCCAGCTTCCTGGCTGCTGTAACCGACTCCCGGGCAAAAAAAATCGGAAATATCCCTGATAGTTTGGTCACCAGAGAGCAAGTGCTGAAATTAAATGTTTCAAATTACAAGGAGATGCTGTTTGAGGAAAAACAGGAGGAACAGCCCGATTCGGCCAGAATAGCCCTGTATACTGCAAAATTGTTTCAGTATTCAGAAAAGTATTCCCAACTGGTAAACTACCTGGAGGATAATTTTCCTGATTACTATACATTCAAATATAAAACGGATGTAATTGATGTAGCAACAATCCGCAAAAAGTTGGATGGGAGAGAAGCCTTGGTTGAGTATTTACTGGACAATCCGGATAAAATGACTGAAAACGGAAAGCTTTTCCGTTTTGTAATCACCTCCGATGATTTTATTTTTACCAGGACAGCGATTGGGCCTGGTTTTATCAAAGCAGTCGGAGATGTTCATCGGTTTCTGACCAACCCTTCTTACTTATATACCGGATTGGCCGAATTTCAGGAGTATGCCGGGTCAGCTTTTCGCCTGCAACGTCATTTGCTCGGTGACGTAACCAACCGGCTTGAAGGTAAACGATTAATCGTCATTCCCGATGATCAGCTGGCATACATTCCTTTTGATGCATTGTTGTCATCTATGCCGGATACCTCAGCGATGAATTTCAGGGATTTACCTTATCTGGTAAAGGATTACCCGATTAGTTATACTTACTCCGCGACACTTTTATATTCTTACTTCTCTAAAAGAAAAGAAGCGGACAAGCGTTTGCTGGCTTTTGCCCCAAGCTATGTGAATGATGACCGTGACGTCAGTCAGATTGCCAAAAAACGGGGAGGGCTGTTACCTCTTCCTTTTGTTTCCAGGGAGGTCGAGTACGTGAATCATTTTATTCCCGGTGACGTTTTTTCGGGCAGTTTGGCGGGAGAGGAAAGATTTAAAGAAATGGCCGGCGATTATGATATCTTGCACCTGGCCATGCATACCATTTTAAACGACAGTTTGCCGATGTATTCAGGGCTGGCTTTTTCAAAGCCTTTAACAGGATCGGCCGAAGATGGGTGGTTGAATACAAGTGAGATTTACACGATGAATCTTAAAGCCCGAATGGCTGTTCTAAGTGCTTGTAATACGGGAACGGGCAGACTTCAAAAAGGAGAAGGAGTAATGAGCCTGGCCCGGGGATTTCTTTATGCCGGTTGTCCATCTATTATCATGAGTTTATGGGAAGTCGACGATGAGTCAGGCTCCCTGATCATGAGGGACTTCTATCGCCTGATCGCACACGGAAAGAATAAAGATGAAGCGTTGCAACTGGCCAAGCTTTTGCATATTGAACATGCAGACCCTTTAAAAGCTCATCCTCATTACTGGCTTGGTTTTGTGGCTGTAGGTAATGCGGATGCATTATATACGGGCAGGGATGTTTATTTCGTGGTGATTTTGTTTGCAGTGATCCTGCTGTTCATCATCGACCAGTTATACCGGAAGAAGCGTAGGACTACTCGCACCTAGCCTTCCAGTATTTTCCTGTATTCAATATCTTTCTTGATACTTTTGATCAGGTATTCCTTGCACTTTTGTTTTCTCTTCCGGGCATAATTCTCATTTTGATAGCCCATTACCTGAACGATCTGTTTCATCGGCGTTCGGTCAAACGACATCTGCAATATTTTTTGACAGTCTTTACCCAAATTCTGAAAATGCTTCTGATATAACCTGTATTTTTCATTCATCTCGACAGTTGCCTCGAACGCCTGATCGTATATATCTTCATTAAAATCAAAACTGTCCTGTATTTTCTTCTTGGTTTTTTGTTTCTCCAACTGTTTCAGCCACATGTATCGGCACACAGAATACAGATAGGTTTCGAAAGAGCAATCCAAATCCAGATCATTGTCTTTTAGCTTTCGGTAAATGATAATAATGGCTTCCTGAAAAATGTCGTTCGAATCCTCATCATCTCCATTGTTCTTTTTTATGAAGAGGCTAATCTTGTAAAAGAAATTTTTATAAATATATTGAAGAACCAGATTGTCATGCTTTAGAATACCCTGAAAGAGTTCTTCGTTTGTATAGCTTTTCATCATTCGTGAAATTATCGCATAAATATGTTGATAAATTGTATAAAAAGCAAGGATTTGATGTGTTTATAATTTGTTTTATCCCCCACAGAACCTGTCAGAATGATCTTGTTTTTTTGTGAAAGCCGGCTGTAAAGCCTAGTGACATCATGCCTTTATAGAAAATCCATGCATGCGGAAATTAAAACAAAAAGGTAGACCCTCTGGCCTACCTTTTCTCACTAAACTAACTAACCTAACTAAACCTAAACTTATGAAAAAAAACGTATTACAAAGATATGTTCTTGAACAGCAAAATAGATTAAAAATTTGTTAATTGTTGTTAAATTAATGTTTTCTTTTTATACTAAAGAGTTTTTTTAGCAACTATTTGATAATAAATGATTTAGGTATATTGAAAATGACTATTGCGGCACGAATGTATACGTAATTGTTCCTTTTTGCGGCGACGGGGCAGATTTATCGGCATTAAAAACAGTTCTTTCAGCTGCCTGGCGTGCATATTCAGGGAGCATAGGATCGCCTGACTGGGTGGTTGACCGTAATTCAGCCCGAATCACCCGACCTGCCGGAGATACCCAGATGTCGACCGTAACCTTTCCTCCTCCCTGTGCAAGATATACCGGTATGGGTAAGCGTACATGATACCTGTTTTGCAAATAATAATGAATATTGCTTTCTCCCGAATAGATCGTGTTTTTGATCGAGTCCGGATCAACGCCTTCGGTCGTTTCCTCCGGCATTTCAAATTCTTTGAAGTCCGGCATCTTTTTGGAAAGCTGCTTATTTACATCCGAAACCAGCTTTTGGGCCTGAGCTATTTCCTTTTGATATTCTTCGTTAAAAAAAGGATCTTTTGACGGCGCATCATTTACCCCGCGATTGCTTTTTGATTCTGTTGCGGGAGAATGGTCGTCCGAAGGCGTATTTTCATCTTTCTGTTCTTTTTCCGGTTGTGGTTCTTCTTCCGGAATTTCATCTGCTTTCTCCGGAGTATCTGCAAAATCAATAATGACAGGTTCTTCGGTGATTTCCCCTTTCAGCCTCACTTCGGACAATAAAAAACTACTCACGAGCAGGATGTGAAATACAAGCGTGCCCATGATGCCGTATATGTTTTTTCGATATAGTTTTTTTAAATTCATCTCGACTTGCGGCAAAGTTAAAAACAAACCGAAATGATTTTACCTTTTACCCGTCTTTTTACCAGGAAGTCATGCTTTAAAATATATAAAAAGGGTGCTCATCAAAATTTGTACAACTTTTGTGTTAAGTTTGAATGAAATCTGATTTAAATACACAGATGAAAATGAGTGTCTAAAGGATAACAATAGTAGAAGTGACAAGGATGAGGTTGACACTAAGAATATCATTTTTTTTATTGCTGTTTTCGTCCGGGCGGATATATGCTCAGGACGTGAAACCTGATACGATCACGGTAAAGGGCGACTCCGGTGAAATGTTTTATGACAGCTTGAAAACGAAAGCCTACCGGCATGGATTAACAAGATTTCTCTATAGAACTATTGTCATCGAGCGACAAGGTGCAGAAGATCTGGATTTTCACTATCGTTTGCTTAAAAAATACCGGGGCAGAACAATTTCTTCTGTCCAGTTCAAGCCTCTTGATGTATTTGGTCCCACTTTCCAGGATACAGCCCGCCGACCAGAATCAAAAATTGGTGAATTTGGCAACCGGTTGCATACGACCACAAATTCTAAAATAGTAAAAAAGAATGTATTGATCAATGTAGGCGATACACTCGATATGTCGAAGATCCTGGATAATGAAC